>CAYTXY010000084.1:0-7092 GCA_964441355.1 uncultured bacterium | reverse complement strand
CCATCTTGTCCACTTCGTCCAGCATAATGACAGGATTCATCGCCTGCGTAAATTTGAAGGCCTGGATCATCTTGCCCGGCATGGCGCCGATGTAGGTCCGCCTATGCCCTTTGATCTCGGCCTCGTCTCTCATCCCACCGACGGAAAAGCGGTAAAATTGCCGGTTGAGCGCGCGAGCGACGCTTTTGCCGATGCTCGTCTTGCCAACCCCGGGCGGCCCCACTAAGCAGATGATGCTCCCCTTGACCCCGCCGGTCAGCTTGCCGACTCCGATGAACTCGAGAATCCTTTCTTTGATATCCTTCAGCCCATAATGATCTTGCTCGAGGATTTTTTCCGCCTTCTTCAGGTCATGGGACTCTTTGCTGAATATGCCCCAGGGGACAATCGTCAGCCAATCCAGGTAGTTGCGGCAGACACCATACTCGGCCGACTGGATCTCAAGGGCGCTCAGCTTATCCATTTCCTCGCGGATCACCTTCATCACGTCTTCCGCGACGGTCCGCTTCTTGAGACGCTCTTCGAACTTCTCGATATCGAGGGTCTTGTCGTCCTTCTCCATGCCGAGTTCTTTCTTGATCGCCTTGAGCTGCTCTCTTAAGAAAAACTCCCGCTGCGTCTTTGAAATGGTCGCTTCGATCCTTTGATTGATCGTGCTCTGCAGCCTGCTGATATCGAGCTCTTTTTTCAGCAGCAGAAGCGCCTTGTCGATCCTCTTTTCGATCTCGAAAGTCTCTAAAACTTCCTGCAGCTCTTCACGGCTTGCGGTTGTCAACGCCACGGCGAAGTCGGCGAGCCTCCCCGGCTCAGTGAAATCGGAATGCCCCAAAAAGATCTGCAGCTCCTCTTTGAAAAGAGGATTGAGCTTCAAAAGCTCCTTGATCGTCGTGATGATGCTGATCGAATAGGCCTTCAGTTCGCGCGAAAGATGCTCCAGGGGCGTATCGTCATGGTATACCACCTTAGCCTGCAAGTATTTGTTGGTTGTAGGCTCTTGGATCGAAACCCGTTTTTCCATGTTGAGGACGACTTGCGCTCCCCCCTGCTCCATCGGGATGATCCGGAGGATCCTCGCCACGACCCCTACTTTGTAGAGGTCGTCGAGAGTGATCTTGTAGATGTTGGCGTCTTCTTGGTGCGTCAAGAACAGGCCGACGCATTTGTGGTCGGTTTTCGCGACGATCTTCAACACTTCGTAATAGGCCCCCGGCTCGATCACGATGGGAGCGGCCATCCCGGGGAAAAATGGGCGGCGGTTCAAAGGCAAAATATAAAGCTGATCCGGGTATCCGAGGGAAGGGATCAGCGACCGCTCCTCCTTTTTCGGAGTGTCCAGCTCTTCTACCTCGGCGACCGGCGGCTCTTCTTTAGGTTGTTCAGGAGCGTCCAAAAGCACCTCTCATAAGTTATTTATGGAATATCGCCAAGCCAAAAGCAAGTGAGTTTATTGAGTTTATCGAAGCTGCGAAAAAGTGGCAACCAGTATACACTTCTCCCTATGCAAGCATTGATCCTTGAAACAAGCACCGAAAAAGGGCTCATCGCTCATGCCCAAGACGGCGTTCCTACGGCCGCCAAATCCTTGGCCGGCGGCCCTGAGCTCTCGAAGACCCTCGCCCAGGAAGTGAAAAATCTTTTAGGAACACCTCGGCCCGATTGCATTGCCGTCGGGATCGGACCTGGCTCCTATACCGGCATCCGGGTCGGCGCCGCGCTGGCCAAAGCGCTTGCCTTCGGCTGGCAAATCCCCCTTTTCGGCTTTTGCAGCCTGCATGCTTTTTCGCCAGACGCCCCGGAGTGGGCCGTTTTGGTCGATGCCCGCTCGGGGGGATTTTATACCCGCACCCACTTTCAGACCTCTCCGCAACTCCTGTCTTTGGCTGCGGCGCAAACCCAACTCAAAGACATTCCCCTTCTGGCCTCTCCCCATCCCGGCCTCATCCAAAAACGGCTTGCCCTTCCAGGCGTTTGGATCGAGACTGCTCCCGACCCACAACTTCTCGCCGCCCTGGCTCTTCGTCTCTTCCTAGAGGGAAATCCCTCCCCCATCGCCCTTTCCTACTTGGCAACTCCTTGATCGAAACGGGGAGACTCCCTATAATCACACCTGTTTTTAACCCAACGAAAAGGATACCTACATGCCAAGCGTAAAGGTCCGCATGGGAGAGCCAATCGACAAAGCCCTCCGCGCCCTCAAGAAAAAACTCGACAAAGAAGGGATCATGAAAGCCGCTAAAGCGCACCGGTTTTATGATAAGCCTTCGGTCAAAAGCCGCCTGAAATCCAAAGCGGCCACAAAGCGGACCAAAACGGCCTTGCGCCGCGGATATTAAAATAAATTAGCACTTTAATCGCCGATCTGCTAAAATGATCGTATGAAAGATTACTACGCAACCCTTGGCATTACTCGCGAGGCTTCTCAGGAAGAGATCAAAAAAGCCTACCGCAAAAAAGCTCTCGAATCCCATCCCGACAGAAATCCCGGCGACCCAAAAGCCGAGCAGCAATTCAAGTTGATTTCCGAAGCCTACGAAGTCTTGAGCGACGAGAGCAAGCGCCGCGTCTACGATCAGTACGGCGAAGAGGGCTTGAAGGGAGCCGGCGGCACGGGCGGAGGCGGTTTCGGCGGCGGCGGCTTTGGCTCTATGGAGGAAGCGCTCCGTACCTTTATGGGCGCCTTTGGTGGGGCTGGCGGCCAAGGCGGCGAATCGATTTTTGATTTCTTTGGCGGCGGGATGGACGGGGGCGAAGCCGGCGCCCGCCAAGGCGCCAGCAAGAAGGCGACCGTCCGGATTCCTTTCGAAGAGGCTGCGAAGGGCGCAGAAAAAGAACTCGCCATCCAAAATTTCGTGACCTGCGAGACCTGCCGCGGTTCAGGCGCCCGCTCTAAAGCCGGGGTACAACCCTGCGCCACCTGCCAAGGAAAGGGGCAGATCTACCAGAGCCGGGGATTTTTCAGCATGTCGAGCACATGCCCCCACTGCAATGGCGCGGGCCAAGTGATTACCGACCCTTGCAAAACATGCAATGGCGCTGGCCGAACCAAAGAAAAGCAGCGGATCAAGATCCGCATCCCGCCTGGGGTCGATAATGGCATGCGGCTCAAAATGACCGGCTATGGCGACGCCGGTTTTGACGGCGGGCCGCCCGGAGATCTCTACGTCTACATCGAAGTGGAGCCCCACGAAGCTTTCAAGCGGGAAGGCGACGATGTCTATCTCGATTTGCCCGTCACATTTCCCGAAGCCGCCCTCGGGTGCAAGAAGGAAGTGCCGACGCCTTTTGGCGAAACGGTCCGCATCCAAGTCCCTGAAGGGACGCAAAACGGCAAACTCCTCCGCGTCAGCGGCAAGGGCTTTCCGAACGTCCATGGCCATGGGCAAGGGGATCTCCTTGTCCGCATGACGGTCGAAACTCCCGTAAAACTGACTGAAAAACAAAAATCAGTTCTCCGCTCCTTCGAAAAACTGGAAACTCCCGGCAATCATCCCCGCAAGAAGGGGTTCTTGGAGAAGATCAAGGTTTTCTTTACCGAGTAATTTACCCTCGAGTTAATAATGTCCATCGATTGGCATCAGCAATGGGCTAAGTTCGCTCCCAATTTCGAACATGGGCTCTCTACCGTCAACCTCGATCCATTCGAGCGCCTATTGCTCGCTCCAGGCGCCGGATTTGGCGACCTCTCCCACCCTACAACAAGGGTTATGATCGAGCTGATGAAAAACCGGTGCGAGAAGCAAATCGTTCTAGATATCGGCTGCGGCTCCGGCATCCTCACCCTGGCAGCCGCACGGATGGGAGGAGCGCATGCCCACGGCCTCGACATCGACCCCTTGGCGATACAGCACGCCCAAGAGAACCAAAAATTGAACCGCTTAACGTCTACTACGAGTTTTTCCTATTCCTGGGAGAAAAACCCGACTCTCGTTCTCATGAACATGATCACCTCTGAACAACAAGCCGCCTGGGCCCAACAAAAACTTCCCCCCACCCCTAAAACCATCATCGCTTCGGGCGTCCTTGTCTCCCAAAGAGAGCAATATCTGACGCTCGCCAACGGATGGAACTGGGCTCTAATAGAGGAGCGCTTCGATGACGGCTGGCTCGCTTTCGTCTTTAGAAGGTCTTAGCCGATCGATTTTTTTGCCTTGTCTAGGTCTTGATTGAGCTTGTCGAAACTACTGTGATCATCTGGCTTATTATTGAAGGCAGCGTAGTCTTTCTGAATCTTCGCGTTTTGCTCCAATAGAGCCTTTCGGTTGAGTTCTCCGGCCGTCTCATTGAGCACCCGCATCGCCTTGTCCATGACCTGATGGAACTCTTCTTGCTGGTATGGGTTGTCCGACTTTACGTATTGCTGCAACGCCTTTTGAAAAAGCTGGGCCCCGTGCTTATATTCCTGCTCGTACATCTTTTTTTCGCGCGGCGTGATGGGCATAGGCGCGCCGCTGCTGGAAGAAATTTCGTCTGTCATAGGTGCCTCCTTCTTTTTCATTGTCAAAAAATTTAAAAAAATGCAAAACATATTTGTTTACGCGAGGATCTATGAATCGATTATGTCTTTTGCTCCTATTGCCTTTAGCGCTCTTCGCACAGGATAATAATTCGTCTGACGAGACGAAACCTAAGCAAACTTCTCAGCCGTATGTGTCGCCCGAAGAGGTACAAGCGCAACTGACAGAAGCGGAGGCTCAATATAATCATGCCCTCGAATTATTCAACCCGTGGTACACCGGCCCTCTCATCACTCCTTCTGCCAGCATGGTGGCTCCTGGCCATGTGATCTGGCAGCCTTACATTTTCTTTACCGACACTTACGGCGCGTTCGATGAAGACCGCAAACGGGTCGATACGCCGAACTCGTTCCAAATCCAGGTGCAGCCTGTCATCGTCCAGACTGGCATCACTCCCTCTGTCGACGCGACCGTCGTCATGAGCACTGTAGCCAATTGGAAACAGGGAGAGTTCGGCGGAGGATTCAACGACATCAACCTCCAGCTAGGATTCTTGATCCAAAAACAAGGACTTTGGATTCCCGGAGCCAAATTCTCGATTACGCAATCATTCCCAACTGGCAAGTTTAAGAATTTGGATCCCGATGACCTGGGACTCGATGCGACGGGCGCAGGCGCCTGGAAAACACAGTTTTCTCTTGTCTTCAGCAAACTGATCTTTTGGAACACCCTCCATCCCTTCAATACCCGGGTCGCTTTCCAATACACGCTCCCCACCGTGGTCGAAGTGAGTAACTTCAACGCTTATGGAGGCGGCTTCGGGACGCATGGAACCGTCCGTCCCGGCAACAGTTTCGCTGTCGACTTGGGACTCGAAGTGAGCATCAACCAGCCTTGGGTCATCGCCCTCGACGTCGTTTACAGCTGCCAAAATAGCACAAACTTCCACGGCAAATTGGGTACGACCACTAAGGGCGGATCCACTCCAGCTTCTGTGGGCGGCGGCTTCAACGACTCGCTCAGTCTGGCTCCCGCGGTCGAATACAACTACTCGGGCAGCATGGGGCTCCTGGGAGGCGTATGGTTTACCGTCTACGGCCGCAACACGGGGAACTTTGTCTCTGGGATCTTTAGCTGGTACATCTATTACTAGGCAAGGGTCCTCGCCATCCGCGTCGGCATCGACACTTCACAGGCTATTTCGATCCCAACCCGCCGCAAGTAGGACACTCTCCGATAGGAGTAAAGGTTCCTGTTGTTGTGATAGGTCCTACGTTATCCACAATGGGACCTAAGTTGAAAACGCTTCCTGCAGTATTGATTAAGTTATAGCCGCCAGAAACGTTATTATTGAACATTTCCAAACAAACAGACATGCCAGCCCCGAAATTTTGGACGGACACGTTTCCTGTCGTTATTTGGTTATTCGATAAAGTGCTGTTCAATATAGCTCCCATATCGTTATTAGAGAGCTCGATACCGACGCTATTGGCCCTCATCGAATTACCAACAATTTCAACGCAACCCTTACCACCGAGAGTAAAAGAACTATTTGAAATGCCGATTCCTGTATCGACATTCGTCACTGTATTATTAAGAATGCTTGCATTTAACTCCCCCCCGGCCCAGAAGATTCCTGTGTCACTATGACTCAAGTTATTATTCGCGATTGTGGATCTGCATAGGTTTGGAGCGACGACATCGGACGAAAAGGACACAGAAAAACGACGATATCCTACCACAGTGTTATTGGTAATAAATATAGTCATTGAATTCGGATTAACACAAAATACAGAAACTCCATTATCTATTCCTCCTAAATCGAGAAGAACATTGTTTTGAACAAAGAATGTGCCAATGCCGCTAATAAGAATTCCACTCCCCTGGCTCATTCCATTCGTTGAGATAATATTATCGTGAACAGAACCTCCATTGAATATTGTTCCAAAAGATGCAGGTCCCACTAGACCAGACAAACCAATTGCGGCTCCTTGTTGAATATTCAATCCTGAAACTTCATTTCCGTTGGCAAGTTGCACGACGATCCCGGTTCCCCCAAGGTTCGTCAAAAGCGGACGGGACGAGGATTGAGCGGGGATGGCAACCGTTCCAAGGGTAGTCGGAATCGTCTGGTCAATGGCTGATCCGAAAAGTTTTTGAGCATCTTGCAACACGATGCCGGCATTCATCCCATTGGATGTGCCGTCGCCTGGGAATACGTAGATCATGTCGTTCGGGGCTGAAGCATTTTGCGCTTGCACGAGGGTGGGGAAGGGGCTTTCAAACGTCCCATCCGAGCTGCTGGTATTGTTCACAAACCAGACTTGCCAGGGCTGTCCTGTCGCAGGATCGATCGCTATCGATCTTCGCTTCTTCGAGCGGATGACCGGAATCTCAAAGCGATAGGGAGCAAAGGCCGCTCTTGAGAGGCCGAGGTCATTGGGGTTAGGGCAATTTTCCCCTTTCCGTTTTAGCTTAGGGCCGAAGGGGTAGCTGAGAGCGACAGTCCCTTGGACGATGTTCTTGAACACATGGTCGTAGGAATAAGAAGCTTCTAGAGAAACGTACTCCTTGTATCTCCAATTCACACGTCCCTTGCGGCCCCACGCTCCCCCGGCTCCGGGGAGGGAGGAGGGGC
>CAYTXY010000083.1:0-7222 GCA_964441355.1 uncultured bacterium | reverse complement strand
TGGGTCGATCGCATTTTCGGCGTCAGCGATAGAAATGTCAGGGTGCTGAGGAGCCTCCAAACGATTTTTTCCCATGGACGGTTGAGCGGTACTGGGTATCTTTCTATATTGCCTGTCGATCAGGGGATCGAGCATGGCGCTGGGGCCTCGTTTGCCCCGAATCCCGAATATTTCGATCCGGAAAACATCGTCAAGCTTGCAATCGATGGGGGATGCAACGCCGTTGCGTCGACCTTGGGAGTGTTGGGAAGCGTCGCCCGTAAATATGCTCACAAGATCCCGTTTCTGATGAAGTTCAACCACAACGAACTTCTTTCATTTCCGAATCGCTACGACCAAACTCTTTTCGCCAATGTAAAGCAAGCTTATGATATGGGCTGCGTTGCGGTGGGCGCGACGATCTATTTCGGATCTCTTGAGAGCCGCAGGCAGATCCAAGAGGTGAGCGAAGCTTTTTCCCACGCTCACGAGCTGGGGATGGCGACGGTTCTTTGGTGTTATTTACGCAATAGCGCATTCAAGGCAGACAAAGACTATCACGAAGCGGCCGATCTGACCGGCCAGGCCGACCATCTTGGAGCGACGATCGAGGCGGATATCGTCAAGCAAAAGCTCCCAGAATGCGATGGCGGCTTCAAAGCGCTTAAATTCGGGAAATTTTCCGAAAAGATGTACACGAACCTATCGAGCCCCCATCCGATCGATCTGACCCGTTATCAGGTGATCAACGGATACATGGGACGGATCGGCCTGATCAATTCGGGCGGAGCGTCGGGAGAAAACGATCTTCTTGAAGCGGCCAAAACCGCCGTTATCAATAAACGGGCGGGCGGCATAGGGCTTATCTCGGGCCGCAAGGCGTTCCAAAAGCCGATGAAAGACGGGATCCAAATCTTGCACACCATTCAAGACGTCTATCTCTCGAAAGAGATTGCGATTGCATAGCACATATTTTCTCGGACTGGATTGCAGCACGCAAAGCTTATCCGCGGTCGTGGTCGATTTTCATGAAAGACGCCCGATTTATGAAAAATCGGTGATCTTTGAACAAGCCCTGCCCCACTACAAAACCGTCAGCGGAACTTTGCGTTCGGAGGACCCGCTCGTTGTCCACAGCCCCCCGCTGATGTGGCTGGAAGCCTTGGACCTCCTTTTCAGCTCCCTGGTCTCCGATGGGGTGGATTTGGCGAAGATTTTGGCCGTCTCGGGATCGGCGCAGCAACACGGTTCGGTCTATTGCAATGAGACGTTTCCTTCGGTTCTCAATGCCATGGATCCAACGAAGAGCCTTGCCCCTCAGTTCCAAGGAGTATTCTCGAGAAAGACAGCTCCCATCTGGATGGATTCCTCGACGGCGCTAGAGTGCCAGGAGATCCGCGATGCGATGGGAGGCTCGCTTTCCGTGATCGAGGCGACCGGCTCCGATATGCTGGAGAGGTTCACAGGCCCGCAAATCCGCAAGTTCTACAAAATGGAAGCCGATCGCTATCGCAAAACAGCGTCGATCCATCTTGTTAGCTCTTTTCTGGCCTCTCTTTTAGCCGGCAAACCGGCTCCCATCGACTGGGGGGATGGATCGGGGATGAATTTGATGGATATCCGAGCCAAGCGCTGGCATCCGCGGATCTTAGAGGCGACGGCATTCGGGCTTTTGGAAAAACTCCCCGCACTGAGTCCAACAACACAGGTGCTCGGCCAAGTCAGCCCCTATTTCTCTGAAAAATATGGCCTGAACCCAAAGGCCCTCGCTTTGCCTTGGACGGGAGACAATCCGGCAAGTCTCATCGGTCTTGGTCTGATCGTTGAGGGGCATGTAGGGATTAGCGTGGGAACGAGTTTTACCTATTTCGGGGCGATGGAAGAGTTCCATGTCGATAAAACGGGAGAGGGGAATCTCTTCATCAGTCCGACAGGGGACTACATGCCGCTCTCCTGTTTTTTGAACGGCGCCTTAGCCATCCAACGGGTCCGGGAGACGTACGGCCTCGATTGGCCCGCCTTCAACAAGGCGTTGGAATCGACCCCTCCTGGAAATAATGGGGGATTGATGCTGCCCTACTTCGAAGCGGAGATCACGCCGAAAGTCCTCCGTCCCCAAGTGAGAAGATGGCGTCTTCGGGAAGATGACGCCCCAGCGAATTGCCGGGCGCTTGTCGAGGCGCAGATGATGTCGATGCGGCTCCATTCGCGGTGGATGAAATTCTCTCCCAAACGGATCATCGCCACGGGAGGCGTTTCTAATAATCCTTCGATCCTAAAGATCATGGCCGATGTTCATGAATGTCCGGTGGTCAGAAGCGCGGTCCCCAAAAGCACAGCTCTTGGCGCCGCGCTGATCGCCGCTTACGGATATTTTGGGAAACAGCACGATTGGAAAGAACTAGTTAAGGGATTCACCGACCCGATTTCCTCTTCGCGGATCGACCTTGATCCGGCATCCAGCGCCCTCTACGGACGGCTGATCGTAGAGTACGCGAAGCTGGAGAGGGAGTTTCTGAACACATGACGAAAAAAGAGTTTGAACGCCAAACGTTTAAAAAAGAGTCTCTCTTAGGCCTCGACCTCAAACAGATAAGTTTTTCAAATGCGACTTTTGAAAGTTGCGATTTGAGCCAGTGCGATTTTACAAGTTCGCGGTTTTTGGAATGCAAGCTGATCGGGTGCAATTTAAGCCTGGTCAAAATGGATGGGTGTCGGCTTCAAGGCGTAGATTTTGAAAATTGCAAACTTGTCGGGGTTGATTTTTCAAAGTGCGACAAGATGTTTCTGACGATCAAATTTAAGAAATGTTTGATTGACACCGCTAATTTTTCGGACCTCGACTTAAGGAATACTCCATTTCACGAATGTGTCATCCGAGACACGTATTTCAATGAGTCGAATCTCATGGGCGCTGATTTTGGAAAATCAGATTTAGCAGGTAGCACATTCCATAATGCGAATCTTAGCAAAGCGAATTTAATAGGCGCAATCAATTACTCAATAAATCCTCTTGCAAATAAATTGCACAAAGCAAAGTTCTCAAAACCAGAAGTATTATCATTGTTAGATCATCTGGATATTATCATCGAATAAGGTTCAAAATTCCCCTCGAGCCTTTCCTGCTGGCCAGAATGAGCCTTGGGATCGAGCTCACCCGAGAGTTACGAGAGGTTAAGGGTGAATCGCAAAACTAGAAGCGTTCTACGATGAGATGCGGGAGCTGCGCCTCAAGGTATTGAAGCCCGGCTTCAGTGATCTGAGGGATGTTCCTACTCATTGAGCTTGCCTTCAGGGAGACCCTGAGCTTTTTGAGATTTGCCATAGTTGCCAAAGACGCAAGCCCGTCGTTGGTGACCAGAGGGCAATCCCACAGGGTGAGATGTTTGAGAGGATCAAGACCTGCCAGGCGCTGCAATCCGACGTCTGTGATCCCCCAGCAGCCTCCCAGGTGGAGTTCTTCGAGATTTGCAAAAGAGGCGAGAAATTGAAGCCCCATGTCGGAAATCTGAGGGCACAAGGTCAGGTCGAGTTTTTTGAGAGGTACAAGACCTGAAAGATACTGCAATCCGAGGGGGGTGATTCCACTGCATCCATTCAGATTGAGGTTTTGGAGAGATGGACATCTCGCAAGCTCTCGAAACTCCGCGTCGGTCATGTGTAGATTACCGCCCAGGTCTAGAGTGGTTAGGTTGGGCAAAAGGGCAAGGTATCCCAGCCCAATGGCGTCGCGCCCACCGGCGCATGAGAGGTTTAGCTTCACGAGATTGCTTAAATTTGTCAGGGAATGCAAGCCATTATTGGTGATCCGATAACAGAATGTTAGGTTGAGGTCTCTCAGATTTGTCAAACCAGCCAGGAATGCCAAGCCGGCGTCGTCGACCCCGCGGCATTCTCCCAAATTGAGGCGCCTGAGAGCGTGAAGATTAGCAAAGTGCTGTAGACCGGCGGAGGTGATGTTGTGCGCGCCCCAAAGATCGAGGTCTAGGAGATTTCGCAAACCTGCCAGGTGCTGCATACCAGCGTCGGTGATCCCTTCTGGCAGATGGAGCATTTTGAGATTGATATGACGTGCTATGTGCACAAGCCCTGGACCGGTGATACCGGTCGCTTTTAGGGAGAGGCATTCGAGCTGATCCATACGTGCCAGGTGCTGCAGTCCGTTGTCGGTGATGAGACGGCAAAACGACAGATTGAGATTTTGGAGTTTTGTAAGGCCGCTCAGGTGCGCCAGCCCGGCATTGCTAATCTGAGAGCAGGCGAACAAGTTGAGGACTCTGAGATTTGTAAGACCTGCCAGAAATTGCAGCCCGACATCGGTGATCCCGGATCCGAGCATAAGGGTGATGAGACTTTTAAGGCCTCTCAGATGCCGCAGCCCGACATCGGTGATCCCGGACCCGAGCATAAGGGTGATGAGACTTTTAAGGCCTCTCAGATGCCGCAGCCCGGCGTCGGTGATCTGGGGGCATCTATACAGTTCGAGATATCTGAGATTTGTCAAATTAGCCAAAGATGAGAGTCCCGCATTGGTGAGAGAGGGACAGTTTTCAGCTTTAATTGCAACAATATTAGGAAATCTTTGTGTATAGGTTTGTAGCTCGGCATCAGCGATATCGCTGTTTGACAAATCAAGCTGAAACACTTTTGTACTGGAATAATTCGGATTCAATTCTACGAGTTTTCTTAATTTTCTCAGAGTCATGAATTTTTCGGATTCGAAGCGAAGAACTGCGGCCCCGGAAGGATCCCTTGCATTGTAGTGGGCCCAATCTGTCGAACTGAGGGCTGCCGCGTCTCTCGGAGTTACTAAGGACTGGATGTGCGTTTGTAGAGGCTGGGGCAATGAAGAAACGTTAGGGACCGGAGGGGTCTTGACCCCTCGCAGGCAGCGGCCCACGAAATTGGGCATCCACGCGAGCCCTTGACCCACTAAAGCAAGCCCTAAAAGGGATACGGGATCGGAGACTTTAAAATATTTAGCAGCTACTCCTGCGATCCCAATTCCGACTCCAATTTTTGCTGCTGTATGAATGGCCATAACATCCTAATTTTGTTTGTATGTTGTTTAAAAAGTTAATAAGTTATAACGAAATTAAGTGATATAATTCAACAGTTTTTGATCATATAAATCTTTTAAATATCCTTATGACGTGGATAAAAAATCAAATATATACTTTAGGAACGTAAGATCCCTTCGAGCCTTTCCTGCTGGCCGGAATGAGGTTTAGGATCGAGACGGTGTTTCTCGACGTGAATAGCGATCTCTTCAAAATTCATTTTTTTCTGCAGGATATCGGCGCCTAAGCCCTTATGCCAATTCTCGTATCTTTTTTGCAGATTGGTCTTGAGGTCTCCCTTTTCGATCAGCGCCGCGGCATTGAGGAGGGCTTTGGAGAGTGTCTCCACGCCATTGATATGACCGTAAAAGAGGTCTTGCAAATCGATGCTTTGGCGTCTTACTTTAGCATCCAAGTTGCAGCCGCCGGTTGTGAAGCCGCCATGCTGCAAAATCAGGTAAAGGGCGTGGGTATACTCGGGAAGATCCATGGGGAATTGGTCTGTGTCCCAACCGAGGAGAAGGTCTCCGTCATTCGCATCGAGGCTGCCGAACATCCCATTGGCCATTGCATAGGCGATCTCATGGGAAAACGTGTGGCCCGCAAGCGTTGCGTGGTTGCCTTCGATGTTGAACTTGAACTCTTTTTCCAGGCCGTATTTGCGCAAAAAAGCGGCCGTGGTGGCGCAATCGAAATCATACTGGTGCTTCATCGGCTCGCACGGCTTCGGCTCGATGAGGAGCGTTCCTTTAAAGCCGATCTTGTGTTTGTAATCGACAAGAAGAGAAAGAAACCGCCCGTACTGATCCATCTCTTGCCGAAGGTCGGTATTGAGGAGCGTCTCGTAGCCGTCGCGGCCGTTCCAGAGGACGTAATTGTGGCCATGGAGTTTGTGTGTTGCGTCGAGCGCCTCTTTGACTTGGGCAACAGCCATGGCAAAGACTTCCGGATCGGGGTTCGTCATGGCTCCCGCCATATAGCGGGGATGGCCTGTGAGATTCGCCGTTCCCCAGAGAAGCTCTATTCCCGTCCGCTTCATCTCCTCTCCGAGAAGATCGGTCATTTTTTTTAGAGAGCCTGCCGGCGCTAGGTCGACGTCGTGGAACGTGAAGTATTTCAGGTGGAGTTTTTGAATGAACTCGAAGAGGGCTTTGATCTTGTCTTCAGGAGTTTTCATCCAGGGACGATGGAACAAGGGCTGGCCGAACATGTCGGCCCCTTGCCAGCAAAAGGTGTGCCAAGCGCAGACAGAGATGCGAAGATGCTCTTCCATCGTCTTGCCCAAAACTTTTTGCTTTGGGTTGTAGTGGCGGTATTTGACCGGCTCGATATTTTGAAAAAAGCTCACTTGAATTTTACCTTCGTCAATTTGCTGCCGAGCTCGCGCCAAGGCTTGCCGGCAAAGAGGTTTTCTTCGATATCTTCCAACGAAACCCCTTTTGTTTCGGGAACGAGAAAGTATACAAAGACGATCGATATTGCGCAAAACGCCATGTAGACGGAAAAGGTGCCTCGGGCGCCGATCCATTCGATCATTTTTAAAAAGGTCGCCGTGACGAGCAGGTTGCTGCACCAGTTGGCGCAGGTGGCAAGGCTAGCCCCAATCCCTCTGACTTGGAGCGGGTAAATCTCCGCGATCATGAGCCACATGATGGGCCCCAAGCTAAAAGAAAAGGAGGCAATGTAAACGAGCATCGTGGCAAGGCCCAGCCATTCCAGCGATGGGGGGATGCCGGTCGCAGAGCGAAAGAGCAAAGCAAGCACACCGAGGCTCACTCCCATCCCGACCAGCCCGGCAAAAAGGAGCGGGCGTCTGCCCCATCGGTCGATGAGGGGCAATGAGACGAGCGTGACGACCATCATCACAGCCCCGATCCCCATCGTTGCGAGAATCGACACCGAGGCGCTGCCGAATCCGGCCATCTTCAAAATCGTCGGGGCGTAATATAGGATAGTATTGATGCCCGTCACCTGCTGGATGAAGGCGAGGCCAAAGCCGATCCAAAGGACAGGGCGGACGAGTTTCGAGAAGATGACCCTCCAATCGGCGGCCTCTTCTTTCAAAGTCACCTTGATATCGGCGATTTCCCGTTCCACAGCCTTGATAGAGCTCCTCACTTTCAGCAAATTCTTGCGGGCTTGTTCTTCATCGTCCTGGGAGAGGAGCCAACGGGGGCTTTCCG
>CAYTXY010000082.1:0-7247 GCA_964441355.1 uncultured bacterium | reverse complement strand
CACAACGGCTTTGGCCTTAAAGTCAGGCGCTTTTCTTCCAACGAGCGACATTTTTTGCCTCCAAGAATCAGAACTGCTTATTCGGATAGGTTCGATTTAGGGGACATCCTACCACATGAAGCAATTTTGCTGTACCCGCACTCGTAATCGAGTTGCAGCGCGCATTTAAAAATAAAAGAGGAAACATAAAAACTACTCATTTTACAAAAAATTTATATTTTGTGTATAATCTTTTAAATTATTTGAAAAAGGAGATTTATGTCAGTTACGGCTGTTCAGAATACGGGAACCGATGCAATTGAGGAATCTCCACCACCTCCCATAGCTAAATTGCCAGAAGAACTCTTAACGAACATTCAAAAATTTTTAAACCCGGATGATCTCACAGCTCTCTCTTTGGCAAACAAGCAACTCTATCAGGCAAAAGACTTTTACAGGAAAGGAGTCGCTGCGTCTCGTTTTGAGGACAAATTTAATGACGAAAATTTGCCTACTTTTACTCTGCAAGAAATCAGAGAACTAAGAGCCCTCAATTCAGATTTCAAAAGCTCAAAAATGTTTACACTCGACCTGTCAAATAGCAAAATTACTGGAGTAGAGCTAGATGAAATTATTTCACATTATCCTAATATTATCAAAATTAACGCAACATGCTGTCGCCGTCTCACCAACGGCGCGCTCCAATGCTTAGCAAAATTGGAAAATCTCAAGGGCCTGAACCTGACAGGCTGCTTCCAGATCACCGATATCGGGATGCTCGGCCTAGGAAGACTATCGAAGCTTATCAGCCTCAACCTCACAGGGTGCAAGGAGATCACAGACGTCGGGCTTCAATACCTTTCAATATTGGGCAATCTCGAGAGAGTGATTCTGACAGACTGCTGCAGAATCACCGATAACGGGCTGAGTCACGCCGCACTTTGGAAAAATCTTACGAGCCTCCATTTAGCAGGATGCTATCTCATTACCGATAACGGGCTGTGCCACCTCGTTAAATTGATACACCTCAAGACCCTCAACCTCTCCCATTGCAACCTGATCACCAAAGATGGGCTCAGACACGTCTCCAAGTTAGATCAACTCGAAAACCTGGACCTGTCCTGGTGCGACCTGATCGACGATAACGGGCTTCAACGCCTAACAAATTTGTTCAATCTCAGAAACCTGAATCTGACATCGTGCCTAGAGATCTCCGATCACGGGCTTCAATACATCGCAAATTTGTTCAATCTCACTAAGCTTAAACTGAGCTGGTGCTATAAGATCACCGATGAGGGGCTTGCACACATTGCAAATTTGGAAGAGCTCACATGCCTTAACCTGTCTATGTGCGACCGTATCACCGATAACGGTCTCCTGTACCTTTCTAATCATTTGCAAAAGCTCAAGAGTCTAAACCTCGGATACTGCGCCAAGATCACAGATGATGGGTTAAAACACCTCTCAACCTTGACCGATCTCGAGTCACTTTACCTGAGAAACTGCGTACGGATCACTGAAGCAGGGATTAATAACTTAGTAGAATCTATAAAAACCCTTATTATCAGCTATTAGGAGGCTAGAACTTTATGTCATTTAATACTGTAGGAAAAATCGGAGCCGGCCCAAGTAGAGCGCCCGCTCCGCGCTCTGATCATCCCCTCGGTAAATTGCCCGATGAACTATTGATCACCATCCAAAAATTTTTAAACCGGGATGATGTCACGGCTTTATCTTTGGTCGATAAGAGGCTCTACGCAGCTTACAACCCTCTGATGGTCGCCTTTTTTCGTTTTGATGACAAAGTTAAAGCTGAAAATACGGTTACATTGGAAGAATTAAGAGAAATAAGAGCGCTCAAACCTGATTTTTCAAGTGTTAAGTCATTCAAACTAGATATATCCCACAACGATATTACCCACGCTGAGCTGCAAAATATTATTCAGCACTTTCCGAACATTACTGAAATGAATGCAACAGATTGTTTCAATCTCACAGCCTCTTGGCTTCAAGACTTGAGCCGTTTGACAAGGCTCGTCAGCCTCAACTTGAGCATGTGTGAAATCACTGATAGAGAAGTCGAGATCCTCGGAGGTTTGACGAATCTCCGCTGCCTCGACCTGTCAAAGTGCGCCATTACCAATGCCGGGATCGCTCACTTGACAAACTTGGAAAATCTGGCCAGCCTCAACCTGTCTGGGTGTCCCGGCATCACCAATGCCGCCCTTGCCAGCCTAGGGAGCGGAAAGTTGACTAATCTTGCCAGTCTCGACCTGTCCCGGTGCGAGCAAGTCTCCGACGTTGGGCTTCGGAATTTAAGACGGTTGAGATCTCTTGCCCATCTCCACTTGCATGGATGCCACCACATCACTGACATAGGGATTAGCCACTTACGAAAGTTGATAAATCTCGTCACTCTCAACCTTGCAGGATGCCGGCGGATTACGCACGCCGGGTTTCAACACCTAAATGGCTTGCAAAAGCTCGCCAACCTCGATGTATCATGGTGCAACATCAGCGATGCAGTGTTTCCGCATTTAAATCTCTTGGACTCTCTTTCCAGCCTCAACCTGGCATACTGCAATATCAGCGATGCCGGGCTTGCACAGTTGGGAAATGGAAATTTAGCAAATCTCGCCTATCTCAGTTTGGCAGGATGCCGTCAGGTTACTGACGGGGGACTCATGCACCTAAGCAAGTTGAGAAAGCTTACCGTGCTTAATCTGGATGAGTGCCCTGAAATTTCCAATGCAGGCCTTGAGTATCTAACCTGTTTGCCAAAACTTGCCCATCTCAATCTTTCAGAGTGCATGCGGATCACTGACGACGGGATCCAAATATTAAGTCGTTTGCAAGGTCTTACCCACCTCTCCCTAATGAAATGCACTTTAATTACCAACGATGGACTCCGGCACTTAAAAAATTTAGCGAATCTAACTAATCTCGATCTTATAGAGTGTAGTTCAATCTCCGACGAGGGATTATGCCACTTGGGTCAAATGCCAAATCTCTTCGTTCTTGATTTAGCAGGTTGCGTGAAGATCACCGATGGCGGTCTTTACCATTTCCGAAATTTGCTAAAACTTTCTGTTCTCAACTTGACAGAGTGCAGGCTGATCACCGACGACGGATTGGAACACTTGAGTCCTTTGAAAAATCTTACCTACCTCGACTTGCAAGGGTGCAATATCAAAGGCCCCGGACTTCAATACATAAGAACTTTGAGAAAACTCGTTTACCTGAATTTGAGTGGATGCGCCCAGCTTAACGACGGAGGACTTCAAGCTTTAAAAAATTTAATAAATCTCAAGAACCTTTATCTGGAAGGATGCGCGCTACTCACCGACAAAGGGCTCATGCACCTAAGACGTTTGTCAAATCTCGTTCACCTCGATCTGAATGGGTGCGATCAAATCACCGAGGAAGCGGTCGACGATTTGTTAGAGCTGCTGACAAAACTCATAGTTTACCGCGCAGATGGGGATCTAGAGGATTAACTTACCATCCAGCCTTCTTTGCCGATCTCCGTTTCTCTACCATGACCTGAGATCACACGAGTTTTTGGAGGAAGCATTGCCAATTTCCTCAATGAGGCGCGCATGCTTTGGGCGTTTCCTGTGGGAAGATCGAGCCTGCCCATCCCGCCGCAAAAGAGCGTGTCGCCTGCAAAAAGGATCCCCTCGCTTGCCAGATAAAAGCAGACGCCTCCGGGAGTATGGCCAGGCGTATGGATCGCTTGAAGCTCAAAAGGGCCGACCGTTATGATTTCCCCGCCCTGGAGCAGATGGTCTGGTTTAGAGGGAGTAATGGGGAAATAAAGGGGGAGGCCGTCTGAGCCGGGCGCTTCGACGTTCATTGCATCCAACTGATGAACGTAGAGAGATGCGCCCGTCTTCTCCTTAAGAGCATGAACGTCGGCGATATGGTCCCAATGGGAATGGGTGAGCAAAATTTTTTCTATTGCGAGGCCGCTTCGCTTGGCTTGGTCGATGATTTTTTTTGCAGACCCAAGGGACGGGTCGATGGCCGCCCCTCTCCCACTCCCGCCGAAGAGGATGGCGTTGGTTTCCAGAGGGCCGCAAGGAAATTTAAAAAGAAGCATGTCGCACTGGAGAGGATTCGAACCTCTTACCCCCTGGTTCGTAGCCAGGTACTCTATCCAAATGAGCTACCAGTGCATATGGCTAGCCATCATCCTAAGGTCTCCCCTAAAAATCAAGGTTTTTGCAGGAACCGGCGCCAGAATGGCACTTTTTTCATTTTTGCAAAGTCCAAAACCTCCCGCTTGGACAGGCGGATGACGTTCTTCTTCCCCTTCGCCTGAAAGGGGGCGGCCGGCTCCAGCGTGGGTTCCACCGTCCGGAAACGGTATCCGTGGGCAAAGTCGGTTCCCTGGAAAGGGCCCGAGAATTCGCGCAGGACCAGCTCTTCCCAATTCCGGTCTTTCCGGTGGCTCCAAGTCCGAACCTTTTTCAACATTTCCTCTTTGGTCCTCACCCAGCTATAGTGGTGGAAGAGCGGCTGGCCGCTCGTTCCAAGGACCATTCTCCGCTTGGGGCCAGGCAGCGAATCGTAGACGGCATTCCGCTCTTCGTTATGAAGCAGCATATCGGGAGTGAGGGCCTTTCTCTGAACCAGGACGATCGAATCCTCCAGTGTTTCCGCTTGGTAAATAGGCTCGCGGAAATACCAATAATTGGCCAGCTTGAGGACCGTATGCTGCTCGTAATCGCTGCAATCGAGCCATTCAGCCATAGCCCCGCCGTCTGCGACTTCGTCGGCGTCGAGGAAAAGGACCGTCTCGATCGAACTATCCAGGGTCCAGGCTCCGATCAGCCGGGAGAGACAATGCCAAAAGGGTTCGGGCCGTACCACTTTGAAAAGGGACGTTGGGATCTCATCGGGGATGAAGGGGTATTCCACGAAAAGGCATTCGGGGAAAGCCGCATAGATCTCTTCGAGGGTCTCATGCTTCTCTGGGGTTCCGTCGAAAAAATGGCTCGCGACCGGCACGACGACCTGGGTTGAAAATTGGAGGGCCGCTTTCAAGCAAGACGTTATAAATCGGCTCTCATTCGTGCAGAAATTGACGACCGTTCCAATGGGATGCTTTTTCATTGAAGGTGAGGATAGCATCTTTCGGGTTTTTCGGTTATGATCAAGGAATGCATATAGTCATCCTAGGGGCGGGGAGAACGGGCTCTTATGTCGCGTCGGTCCTCTCGCAGGAGGGGCATAATGTCGTGCTCGTAGACAAAGACGCCAAGGTATTGGAGAAGGCGAGCCGGGAGAGCGATATCGCCACTCTCCACGCGACCATTCCAGATTGGCAGCTCTTCGAGGATCTTCTTGAAAACAGCCCGCATCTCTTCTTTGCCGCCACGGGGGACGACGAAACCAATCTAGTGGCTTGCTCAGTGGCGAAAAACCTTGGGTTCCCGAAGACGATCGCCCGGGTGAAATCCAGGAGCTATCTGAACCATTCCCGGCTCGATTTCAACCGCCTTTTTTTCGCCGATTTTTTTCTTGGCGCTGAACTCCTAGCGGCCCAAGACTTGTTCCAATTGCTGATCCATTCGGGAGACTCGGCCGCAGAGCATTTCGCCCACGGGGAGATCGAAATGCGGACTCTCCCTATCCCTGAACGTTGGGATCAAGGCGGGACCTGCATCCGCGATTTGAACCTGCCCCACGATCTGATCGTAGGCCTTATCCGGCGGAAAATGGCCGAGGGGGAAAAGATCCTTTTCCCTCATGGCGAAGACCATATCCTTCCCGGAGACGAGGTCACATTCGTCGGAGAAGCGGGCGTGATGCACAGGCTCCACGAAGTCTTCGGTTTTTCTCAGCGCCGGATCCGGTCGATCGTCATCGTGGGAGGGACAGCGGTCGCTGAACATCTCGCCCATGCTTTAGCCTCCCAAAAAATCGGGGTCAGGATCTTCGACACGGATGAAAAGCGATGCGATGAGCTTGCTGAGCGCCTACCTATTGCGACCCTCATCAACCGGGACGGCTGCGATGCCAAAGTCCTCCTTTCGGAGCGGATCCAGGATGCCGACGCGGTGCTAAGCTGCACCCATCACGACGGCACGAATTTCCTCATTGCCGCATTGGCTAAGGAACTCGGCTGCAAAAAGGCCATCGCTTTGATCAGGGACACAAGTTATGCCAATATCTTGGAAAAAGCCGGAGTGATTCCGGTGTTGTCCGTGCAAGTCAATGTCGCCAATCGGATCCTTTCCATTCTCCATGAAGAAACGATCCTTTCCGTCTCCTCTTTGAGCCAAGATCAAGCAAAAATCGTAGAGTTGAAAGTGCCTCCTTCCTCGCCCCTCATCGGCATCCCCCTTTCCGATCTGAAACTGCCGAAAGATCTTTTGATTGCAGTCATCGAGAGCCGAGGAAGGGTCATGGTCGGCCGGGGCAACCGGATCCTCTCTCCCGATGACACGGTCATCGTAATCTGCCACCCGCAGCGCATCCCTCAACTGCCGAGTTTCTTCCATTGATGAACCTATCCGCAAATTATAACGTCGGTCTTCGGAATCTTTTTGGTCCCAGCGCCCCAAAAAACGAAACGTTTTTCGGACCTCAAAAATATCCTCGAATCCCTAACACTCTACTTTGCGGATAGGTTCATGGGTTTTGGAAAAATCTGCCAAGTTCTTGGAAAGTATCTCACCTACCTCTCGATCGCCCTTTGCTTGCCTTTGGCTGTCGCCGCCTATTTTCAATATATCGCAGATCCGGCCCTGCATCCCCAGCCGCATAGCACCCAAGCTTTTCTTCTCGCCCTGTTCGTCTGCCTTGTCCTCTCCCTGCTCTTGCATTTTCTCGGCCGAAAAAAAACCGACCAGCCGCTCTACCGGCGGGAGAGCATCCTGATTGTCGTCCTGATCTGGATCGTCACAGGGGTTGTCAGCGCCCTCCCATTTTATTTCAGCCGGACACTCTCGCGCCCAGTCGACGCCTATTTCGAAGCCATTTCAGGGCTGACGACGACAGGGATAACCATGATCGCTCCGAAAGCATACGATGCGGGCGGCGCCGAAATCCCCATTCACATCACCGACCCTCAAGTCCCGGGGAAAACATACACCTACTGGGGGACAGTGGCCCCGATCCGGGATCAGGACGGCCTCATCCTCTATACGGGAGTCGAGGCAGTCAGCAAGGCCCTTCTCTTATGGCGCAGCCTCCTCCAGTGGATAGGCGGCATCGGGATCATCGTCATCTTCCTCACCGTCCTCCCCGCTTTGGGAGTG
>CAYTXY010000081.1:0-7536 GCA_964441355.1 uncultured bacterium | reverse complement strand
GTTCATTGTTCAAATGGGACCATGTATTTGAGGCCTGAATATCATGGAAAACGGTTTCGCGAGATGGTTTGCTAGTTTGCTCTTGCTTAACTCCTGTTCTTTTGGCGATACGCAAGTTTGCCAAGAGTCAGATTATTTGTGGGAAGAGGACACTTCTTTGGTTTTGTCTCCCGATCAACCCGAGCGCTTAGTGTCAATGACCGGAGAACTCCAGTTGCACGTATTAAATAAATACCCAGAAGATAGTGAATTGGGTACTTTTGACTGCTGGATTTTGAAAATGAATCCGGCAAGCTTCGAAATTGCCTGCAGTACCCCTGTGCGCGCGGCTTTTCAGTCGCCAGAATCGATTCAGTCTTGTGTGAATTGCAACGAATTAGAGCTGACGGGCGGCTACGATGAAGTGTGGCTGCGAGAACATCTTGGTCAAACTGTAACGCTCTCGGGCTACTTGTGGCATGCCCATACACATCATCATCATACTCCCATAATGATGGATACTGCCCCCTGGTTTAAATAACTTTAACGGTGCAATGGCGGTGCTACGACTGTCCTATCGCACCGGCAACAACATTTTCTCCTATAATTTTAGACTGAGCAATCCTCCCGGTCTTCAAGATGATTCTTTACGTATTATATACAATGGTCTATGGTACTCCCTCTTAAAAAAGGAGAGAAATATGTCTAACGTTCAGTCCGCGGTTACAAACGCAGCCTATGCAACTGCTATTGGATTTGTGGCGACAAAGGGTGGGATAGTCGTATCTAACGCATTAAATAGTACCGTAGAATCAGCCCGAATTGCAGAAGTTGTCCTTGGAGTGTCAGAAATTACACTATTAGCAACTGGAGCTATCACAGGGATGGTAACCGCGCTCGGAATGCTGAAAGCGTGTTTTATAAGCGCAGGAACGCCTCGAGAAGCAGCTCGGCTGGTAATCACTGCCTTGCAAGAAGATGATTTTTTATTTCAGCCTGCAGTGATAGGGTCAGGTATTGGAGCTGGGTTAGCTTGGAAAGTAGGAGAGGAAATAAAAGCAATCACTTCAGCCAAAGAAGAAATTATATTTAAAGTGGCAAATGCGGTAACAATAGGCAGCCTGATGTTCGCTTTCAGCAGGGTGAATCGTGTTGCTTTGCTGAATATAGCTCTTGGAGCCTTCGCTGCAGAAATGACTGGAATACTACTATCGCATGCATTCCCCTCTTTGCCGGTAAAAGCAAGTGTATCAGCGGTCATTGGAGGAACGACAACAGGAATGTTGACGCTTGCTTGTGGATGATTGGAGCTGATCTTGACTGATGATTTCTGCCAGCGACTGTTCCATGTCGTTGAGGAGATCTGGGACATTTTCATCCGTGTTCACTTGAAAAGCAACGGCGAATCCATACTTCGGGTAATAGCGCATACTAGAAACATATCCAGGGATGATTCCATAATGTCCCCATTGATCTCCTAAAGGGCTTTTTTGAATGACCACTCCGGCGCCGTACTGCTGGTCCGATCCACGTATCGATGCTCCTCGGAACAAATCCTTCAGATAATCAGACTGCATGGCATTCCCCTCATAGAGGATCTTCGCCCAGACAGCAAGGTCGCGCGAAGTGCTGATCATCCCGCCTCCCGTCCACTCTAGGAGGGGATTCCAAACGAGCGATCCTGATGCATCGATTGTTTTTGGAGGCACCCCAAAACCATTGTTTGGACTTGTATAACCTGCGATGAGCCCGGGAAGATCCGGGCGGTCGGAGGGGCTTGTCATGTCTAGGTTCAGAGGCTTTAAAAATCGTCGTTTCACCACCTCGTAGTAATCATCTCCTGTGGCAGCCTCGATCACAAGCCCGAGCAAAATATAACCGGTATCTGTATAGCTCCAACCTTGACCTGCTTCAAAGAGCGCGGGCTGATCTAAAATGCATTCGATGAGTGATTCTGGTGAAAAAAAATCGCCTGCTTGGATTTTATGGGAAATCGGGTTCTCTAGAAATTTTGGAGAGTGTACATGGTCTGGCAGTCCTGAACTATGCGTGAGCAGTTGTCTAAGGGTGATGGTGTCATGATTTGGCAACCGCGCAAACCATTCGCGATTCCCCAACCAAGAAGATAGGGAGGCGTCAAGGTCGATCAAACCCTCTCTCGCCAGCCCCAGAGCGGCCGCCCCAACAAAAGTTTTCCCAATGCTCGCAGCCAGCATCCTGGATTTCGTGGTCATGGGCGCGTTCGTTTCTTTATCCGATACTCCGCTTGCAATTTCCCCGATCGTCCCATCCCTCAAGACATAAGCGCATGTCGCTCCTGGAAACCCGTGCTTTTGGCGCAACCGGTCAAGTTCGGATTGGATATTTTGGTTCAGAGGAGAATACGATTTCCTAAAGAAAAAATCCTTATCACAAGCAACAACCGCGATCACAATGAGACATAAAACCGCGGTTGCAACACATTTCGTAAACTGGTCTGTTCTAAGAACCATCGCTGAAAAATTCGCTACCCCATGCAAAAGAACTATGGCAGGGATGCTCCGGCCTGTCTTGTAATAAACCCAATTCATCAAGAATGCAAACACGATGCAACTTAGAAAGAAGTTAATCACATAAACGATCCCCATGTTCCAAAGTTGATTTTGGTAGAACTCTTTAACAAAAAAGGGAGGTAGATGCCATGCCGCCCAAAGAACGCCAAATAGGAGCGAAGCATTGAACAGGTTAAAATTGGCGCGGAGGCTATCTACGCCATATCCCCTCCAGCCAAGTTCTTCGATCAAGGGAGCGATCAGTAGAGGAATCGCTATGCCTAAAATAGCCCATCCCTTCATCACGCTCATCTCTTTTGTCAAAGAAAATTGCTCGGCGCTGTATCCGAAAAACAAGGATATCCCGGTTGATAAAAAAATCACGCAAGGCATCAGGAACAAAATGAAAAGAAGATAGGGAGCGCTGATTTTGAAGAGAAGCAATCGACTCCAAAAGTCTGCAATCAGTGTTTTATCGCCAGAGGTATAAATCATCGCCAAAGCAGTGATGCACGGCACGCTGATTGCTAGGAATATGAGGGGGAACTGAAACTTTTCTAACCCCTTGTGTTGGCTGAAATAGGCGGCGATGGGGCAGAGCGCGAGCGCTACGAATATGACGATGAGATAAAACCGAACGGGATGGTAAATGGATGAAGGCAACATAATGAATCACTTGTTTCGTTTGTTTTTGAATAAGGTACGGAATGAACCTGCTGGAGCATTGAGTTGATTTTCAATGAGAGAGGGAATGGCGTTCATGCGGCGCATCAGATCTTCCTCGCTCCAAGGATAGCAGCCGATATCGGTGACAAATTGAATCCCAGCCAAGAGGATTTCCGCGCACTCTAAGGGATGCTCGACTCGGAACACCCTTTCTTTACAGCCTTGTGCAATCACACGGGCGTAAACGGGCGCCAGTCTCGTGAGGGTAACGGCCAAGAGACGCGCATGCATGACCCGATTATCAGAGCGGTGTATCGCATCCATCGTAGATGTTGCGACAGACCCTCTCCTTCCAGAAGTGACTAAATTTGCCATTTTTTCAAGCGCATTTCCTTTGCAAACATTTAATGACTGCTCAACAACGCCTACATATTCTGCCGCCATTTCTTCTACAACAGCGTCTAATAATTCTTCTTTGGATCTGAAATAGTGGTAAGTCGTTCCCTTGGCAATCTGTAGTTTTGTCATAATGTCCTGGATGGTCGTATTCTCATAGCCAATACTTAGAAACAAGTCCCGGCTCGCAGATATGATTTCAGAGCGACGCTCTTCGGGTTTTTTTACGATTCTAACCATAAAACTCCTGCATATTGATTAGGATTATGCACATTGACCGACTATCGGTCAATTCTCAAAATATTTTTAAGTATCTATTGCAGGAGCTCTGCGTAAATTCTGAGTGAAAAATAAAATTGCCCACAACCCATAGAGTGAGTATGGATGGAATTAACGGAGGAGATCTATGCTATATTGGGCTTTAATATTTTTGATCATCGCCATCGTCGCAGGAATTTTCGGCTTTCGAGGCGTTGAAGGTGTAGCAACGCAAATCGCGAAAATCCTTTTTTTCATCTTTTTGGTGATTTTCCTGATCTCGCTCATCTTTTCTTTCATGCCCCGATCGTAAAGCCCTAGCGGCTCAATCCTTTCGGCGTTGATGGAGTCTTGAAGGCATTGACTTTTTTCCTTGTCTCGGGCAAAGTTTTGCTTATGAAATTTCTTTTCCTGCTCTTTGTTTTTCCCTTAGTTGCCGGGATGAATGTGACGGCGTTTTCCGGAAGCTTGAGAAGCGGGTCCTACAACAAGAAATTGATCCAGCAAGCCGTGAAATTCGCTGAGGAGATGGGGGCGACTGTCACAGTGGTCGATTTGAAGGATTATCCGATGCCTTTCTATGACGCTGATCTCGAAGCGTCGCAAGGCATGCCAAAAATGGCCAAGAAATTCCGCGACCTCCTCCTGGCAAGCGATGCCATCATCATCTCCACTCCCGAATATAACGGTTCGATTTCGGCCGTTTTAAAAAATGCGATCGATTGGGCCTCCCGCAGCCCCGAGGGAAGGTTTTCTACCGACGCCTTCCAAGGAAAGAAGTTTGCCATTATGAACGCATCCCCTAGGAAGCAAGGAGGAGTCAGTGCGATCGGCCACCTCCGTTACATCCTCGAGGATCTTGGCGGCGAGGTGGTCGACAAGCCGGTTGCATTCGGGAGCGTTTACGATGGTTTTGCTAAGAAAGAACTCTCTTCTCTCAAAGAAGAGATCTCCCAGCTTGTCAAACCTTGACCTTTTTCCACTGATCACTTAAAGTTTCCACTCACTTAAATTTGGTTCTCTATGAAAAGTCCACTCGCTCTTTTTCTTTTGATTTCAGGGATCGCTTTTGGGACGGATATCGTCTTCTGGCATGCTTTCGAAGGGTTCCTGTATGAAAAATTCGCCGAAGTCGTCGACGATTTCAACCATCAATCGAAAGGATACCGGATCCAGCTTGTCTATAGCGGCAACTACAAAGAGACTTTCGACAAGGGAGTGAAAGCGTACGAGGAAGGTAACCCTCCCCACATCCTTCAGGTCTACGAAGTCGCCACTCAGACCATGATGCTCAAACCGGAGATGTTTATCCCCGCCGATGGACTCCTTTCCAAATTTTTTAAGAAATTCGATACGGCCGTCTACATCGATGCCGTGAGAGACTTCTACTCGACAGCCGAAGGAAAAATGTACTCCCTCCCATGGAATGCCTCCACAGGGATTCTCTTCTTCAACAAAGCCCATTTTAAAGAAGCCGGATTAGACCCCGAGAAGCCTCCGAAGACCTGGGAAGAGATGGAAGAGATGGGAGTGAAACTGGTCAATGCCGGATACAAAGGTTTCACGACCGCGTGGCCTGCAGCTTATCATCTCGAGCACATCTGCTCTTGGCATAACCTGCCGTTTGCGACTGAAGCCAACGGCTTTTTAGGGCTCTCCGCAAGGCTTTGTTTCAATGGCCCCTACCAAATCCGCCACCTCGATAAACTGACCGAGTGGCAAAAGAAGGGGATTTTCAGCTACCAAGGGCGCTTCACAAATGAGCCCGAAAAGTTTTTTACTGAAGGGTCCTCCGCGATCCTTCTCCAGGGGTCCAACCGGTACCCCATGTTAAAAAAGGCGCTCGCCCATCCGATCGGAGTGGGATTCTTGCCCTACTGGAAAGACATCCAGGGCGCTCCGTACCGTCTCAATATCGGCGGCTCCTCATTTTGGGCGCTCAATGGATTCGATGACGATGTTTACCGCGGCATTGCTCAATTTTTCTCCTATCTCTCTTTACCGGAAGTGCAGGCCTATTGGCACCAGCAGACCGGGTATCTCCCCATCACGGAATCGGCCTATTATCTCTCGAAGAAAAAAGGCTTTTACGAGCAAAATCCCGCTGCGGAAATCGCCGTATTGGAAGTCATGAACCAGAAAATTTCCCCCTATACGAAAGGAATCCGCCTCGGCAATTACACCTTGGTTCGGGATCGGATCGTAGACTATTTGGAAAAGGCCTTCATCGGAGAGTTGAGCCCAAAAGAAGCGCTTGACCGGGCCGTCAAGGATGGCAACGCCCTCCTCGAACAATTCGAGAACGAGCACACTCGTAAACGCGCTTAACACTGGCCGTATAGAAAAATTAAACCACTGAGATAAGACACCACAGAGGCGGGGCGGCCCCGCACCGCCCAAAAAAATGCAGATTCTCATTCAGCGTATCTATCCTTGAGCAATTTTACTTTAAAAATGAACGACAACAGATGTTATCTCCACAATCGCATCATTCTCTAAGATTAGGTCAAGCCAATATCCACAATTTAGATAGGTATCCCAGTTTTCTTGAACGGCAGCTCGGCGAGAGTCTCGGCCCTTCAGGGCCGAAAGCGAGCTATTTGATGATTCGCGGCAAGGAACTTGCCGCCCTTACGTGAGGAGAAACTCCCTCCTCTCAGGAGGGAGTTCTTCAATTATTTGGGGCGCGAGGCTTCCCCGCCTCTATGGTGTCTAATCTCTGTGGTTAGTTTTCAAATTTTTCTTTTGCGCCGGTAGATGAAATAGAGGGGCGCGAGGCTGAAAAAGACCATGCTCACAATAAGGATCGATTCATAAGCAAAGACGCTTTTGAAAGGGACTTGCTCGGGCGGAAGAAACCCGAAAAAGATCACGGCAATGCAAGTCAGCGCTCCGGGGCCAGCAACCAGCCAGATCCCTAACCGTTCTCCAGGGATTCGGAAAGAGCGCGCCACATCCGGCTTATAATGCTTAAGCTTGATCGCAGCCGCAAAGAGAGCGATGTAGACAAGAAGCGATAATTGGGCAGTAATGACCGAAAGGATCCAGTAGCTGCTGTTGACTGTCGGCATCAGGATAAAAATTAAAGAGAGAAGCGATACCAGACAGGCTTGCGTCAAAAGTATACGGGTAGGGACGTTATGTTTGTTGGTTTTACTAAAGAATGCGGGCAGCATTCCGTCGCTGCTTGCGACATGAAGCCCCTTTGTTGGGCCGATGATCCAAGCGCCCACGGCGCTTAAAGATCCGAGAATGATGCAGAGCGCGATCACCGGAAGAAGCCAGGAGAGATGGTAAGCTTCGAAAAAGATCGTAAACGCTTGCATGATCCCTGCGGCCAGGCTTAATTCGTGCTTCGGCACGACGACGGCGATCGCCAGCGACGCGAAGATAATCGTAGAAAGGATGATGATGGCAGAAATGAAAAGGGATCGGGGATAGTCTCTCACAGGATTGCGCATTTCTCCGGCATGAGCTGCGGCCATCTCAAGGCCAAGAAGCCCGAAGAGGACGTTCGTGAGGAAAGCTAAGTTCTCCCCCTGAGTTGCCTTTGGAAAGAACTGGGCCCAAGTAAATTCGATCTCTATAGGCTGGCCTTGAAAGACCCAAAGCGCTCCAAGGGCCGTGATGAGTACCATCGGCAGGATGGTTCCAACGAGGGCGCCCACGGTGCTGAGCGCGCTCGATACTTTCATGCCAAAGCAAT
>CAYTXY010000080.1:0-7608 GCA_964441355.1 uncultured bacterium | reverse complement strand
AACGAAGGGTATGCCGACGCTAGGGTCGATATCGAGCACTATGAAGATCCAAATAGCGGGAAACTGATCATTGAGATCAATGCCGACAAAGGACAGCTTTACCGTTTTGGCGTGATCCGTTACGAGGGGAATACCTTAATTTCTACCGCAGACCTAGAGAAAAGGGCGGTTGCAACGAAAGGGAGCCCATTCTCCCCCGAGAAGATGCGGGAAACGAGCCAGGCGATCAAAGATTACTATGGTCAAAAGGGATACATCGACACCAGCGTCGAATTCGAGGCGACTTTGCAGGAAAATGAGCCGGTGTTCGATATCGCCTACTCGATCGAGGAAGGGCAGCAGTATAAAATCGGTCTCGTCCATATCTTTGGCAACACTTCTACGAAAAGCAATGTGATCCTTCGCGAATCTCTCCTCGTGCCTGGGGAGACCTTCGATTCGAGGAAACTCAAAGCGACTCAATCCAGGCTCGAAGGGGTCGGCTATTTCAAAAGCGTCAATGTCTATGCGGTCCGCAATCCAGACGATCATTTCGGAGAGAACTATCGCGACGTCTACATCGAGGTGGAAGAAACGACGACAGGCAATGTCAGCCTCTTTATGGGATTTAGCTCTGTCGACGACGTTTTTGGCGGACTCGACATGACGGAAAGGAACTTCCGCATCGGCGGGATCGGCAAAGCCCTCGCCGGCAAGCTGAACGAATTGAGAGGCGGAGGCGAATATTTCCACGTCCGCGGAACGATCGGCAAAAAGCAGAACAACATCCTCGTTTCTTGGATGAACCCCTATGTCTATGACACCCTTTGGCGTCTGGGGGTTGAGCTCAGCCAGACCTTCAGTAATGACCTTCAGAACAATGTCAACGTAAAAACGTATGGCGGTTCGGTCTATACGAATTATCCCCTCTCCCCATTTTGGACTGTCGGCATGCGCCAGCGGCTCCGCCATTCCTTTGACCATTTGACCCTCGACCCCTGGGACGATTCGCCCGTAGCGCAAGCTTCTGTCCACGCGCAACGGGACCTCGTCGATCAGAGAGGGCTGATCTCGGCCTTCAGCGGCAACTTGAGCTATGATTCGACCGACAACCCTTATAAGCCGCGGCGGGGATGGCGTTCCTACTTTGAAACAGAGATCGCGGGGATTGGAGGCCAGTACCAATTTTTCAAAACGAGCTACTTGAACAGCATCTATTTTCCGGTATGGAAAAAGGGAACGCTCAAGCTCAGGGGCGATTTCAAATATATGATCCCTTTCGGGAAAACCGACCGCGAACATGTCCCCTACAGCGAACGGTTCTTCCTCGGCGGCGAAACTACGGTCCGTGGGTATAAGCCATTCCTTCTCGGTCCTGTAATCCATCTTCGCGACTGGAAGGGAACGAACCGAGCGACCAATACGCCAAAAGGAGGGCTTTCATCCAGTATGCTCTCTCTTGAATATAACCAAGAGATCGTCCGTATGCTCGATGTCTTTGCATTCTTCGACGTCGGCAGCGTCGAGTTCAATTCATTTGCCATCAACAAAATCCGGCCGACCACCGGCCTCGGCGCCCGCATCGACATCGGGAACAGAACCCCGATCATGGTCGGATGGGGCATTCCCCTTGTCAAAAAAGACCGCCATAACCATAAATGGCAGAAAGTGTTTTTCTCGATGGGCGGTCAATTTTGAAGAACCACTTGAATTTTTATAACCTACTCAAAGGAGCAATCATGCGTAAACAACTATTTACGGCAGCAGCCTTATTCGTCCTGATGACGGGGTCTGCCTTTGCCGGCGATGCGCCTGTGATCGGCGTCGTCAACTTCTCGAATTGCATCACCGAATCGGCAGCCGGGAAAAAAGAGCAGGAGAATATGGAAAATCTCCGCAAACAGATGGCCTCTCTCATCGAGAATACAGAAAAAGAGCTGCGCGAGATCAGCGCCAAGTTTGAAGATACCGAATATCTCGACAGCCTTTCTCCTAAAGCAGAAGAAGAATTAAAAACAAAACACCAGGCGCTGCAAGAAGATTTAGGCCGTTATCAGCAGCAATTCTACCAAGTGCTTCAGCATGCTCAATATCAGATGGTGCAGAAGATGAGCGCGACGGTTGCGTCGGCGGCTGAAAAAATCGCTAGCTTGAAGAAGCTCGATTACGTGATGAACCGCGAAGCTTGCTTTTATATCCGTCCCGATCTCGATGTAACGGGGTTGGTCGTAGCGGAGATGGATAAAGCGTTTGAACAAGACTCCAAGTCGAAAAAACTCTCCGAGAATAGCGAAGAGCCCCTTAAGCTCGATGCGATTGATGATACGATTCTCGATCAGGCCGGCTAATGGGTTTGACTTTGTCCGAGTTGGCGGTCCAAACGGCCGCCCAACTGATCGGCGACCCGAATGCAGTCATCCTGGGAGTCAATACTCTAGACGAAGCGACCCAGGACGATGCTTCTTTTCTTGCCAATCCCCGATATGCGCAAGCGATGATGCAATCGGCCGCCGGAGTCATCTGCGTATCTTCGGGAGTGCCAATCCCTGAAGGCAAAAACTTCCTCGTAACAGACAATCCTTCGAGGGCGTTTCAAAAAATCGCCGAAATCTTGCTCCCCGCCGGAAAATCAGGATTCTTTGGCATTCACCCGACAGCGGTCGTACATGAATCCGCGACGCTTGAAAAGGGGGTGTCGATTGGGCCCTATGCGGTCATCGACCGGGATGTAAAAATAGGGGCTGGCACCACCATTGGCGCTCACGTTTCGATCGGCTATGAAGTGGAAATCGGGGCGAACTGCCATCTCTACCCCTCTTCCATTGTCCGTGAGAGATGCCGGCTGGGCGATCGGGTGATCCTGCAGCCAGGCGCCGTGATCGGCTCTTGCGGCTTTGGCTTCATCCCCGATGCTGCGGGGCGCCATCATAAGCTTGAGCAGTTAGGGATTGTCATTTTAGAAGACGATGTAGAAATCGGCGCTAATTCAACGATCGACCGCTCCCGCTTTAAAGCCACGAGGATCCGGCGCGGCAGCAAAATCGACAACCTGTGTCAAATCGCCCACAACGTCGAAATCGGCGAGCACAACATCATCGCCGCTCAAACAGGCATTGCTGGCTCTTCCAAAACGGGCAAACAGGTCATGCTTGGCGGGCAAGTGGGGATCGTCGGCCATGTCGAACTGGAAGACGGCGTCATGGTCGCAAGCCGCGGGGGGATCAGCAAATCGCTGAAAAAGGGAAAATACCGCGGCAGCCCTGCCATTCCCATCCAAGAGTATCACCGCCACGAAGTTCACATCCGCAAGCTCGAAGAATACTTCGAGCGGATCAAAGAGTTAGAAAAGAAAGTGGCGGCTCTTCAGAATCATTCAGGAAACCAATAGCACAATTTGATTGGGGTACAAGTTCGTTTGCCCCAAAAATTCGTATCGCACACTTCTCTAAAATGACATACTGCACACACAAGTTCCTTGTGGCAAAGCTGAACCGCTCCTTCCGTGACCCTGCAAAATAGGGCGCTCATGCAATCTTCGATAAAATAATGGGTAACGGGATCGTTCCTCGTAAACGATAAACCTGAGACTGTCATGAAAACCTTGAGCAAGCATAAAGAAAGAAAAATACAAAATCAAGATTGCGTGTAGAACTTTCTTAGCTCCTCAGTGGGGAAAGCTGCTCTAGACGACTCCGAAGATATACTACTCAACCGTTAACACGAAATTATGACATTCCGGTTTCAACAAATCTTTAACGTAATCATTTATGTCTTTGCAATCTAAAGAAATCACCTTTTCCTTTGCCTTCATATCACTACATATCTTAGGCCATTGGTCGCATACAGGAGATTTTAGAATCGCCCGTTTACAGATCTTAGTCGGAACAGGACAGTGAGAAGTGGAGTTGATAGGAGGGCAATCTAACCTGTTCTCAATGTGAAAGATGTCCTTCAAAATATTTATTTGCATAGGGCTTAGTTTTGGATTCTTCTTTAACCAAACCTCTATCTGTTCGTCTGACATTTGACTCGTTTCTGGTGCAACTATTCTAAGAATCTGCCTTGTAAGATCCTCAACCTGGTTTAGGAGATCTCTAGTTTCTTGAATTGATGTAGTCGTTGAAGTTGACGTGGGGGTAGGTGTACTTGTTGGAGTTGGTGTAGGCGTTGGCGTAAGTTTTGGATTCTTCTTTAACCAATCATCTATCTGGTTTGTAAGATCACTAACCTGTTTTGTAAGATCATTAACCTGTTCTCGGAAGCTAATGTCTTGAGTTGGTGTAGGCGTGGGTGTTGGTTCAGGAGTTGGCGTGGGTGTTGGTTTTGGCGTTGGCGCCTTAGGCGTTGGCGTAGGCCCCGTACCTGGTGAAAAAAGACCCGCGCTAGATGCGAGCCATATTCCACCTACAGTCGCAATAGCTGCCGCAGTATAAATGAATGGCTGTTTCTTCCAAAAAGGCTCTTCCTTTTGTTTCAACTGTGATGTATTAGGGACACGATTTACAAAATTTAATTGCAAACTATTCACGACAGACTCCTAAAATTATCGATTAATTATACGAACTTACAAATATAAAATCAAATAAAAAAATTCTTTAAATTAAAAAATAAAAATCACAAGAGCAAAAGAGCGGGGTTCTCAAGATATTTCTGGACGGACTTGAGGAATTTCGCAGCTTCCGCTCCGTCGACCACACGGTGGTCGGCAGAAAGAACCAGCCCCATCTTTTTGCCAACGACCACTTGGCCGTTTTTGACTCGGGGCGTCTCTTCGATGCCGCCCACTGCTAAAATGCAGGATTGAGGGGGGTTGATGATCGCGCAAAAATCGGTGACGCCAAACATCCCCATGTTGGAAATCGTAAACGAGCCGCCTATGTATTCTTCAGGTTTTAGTTTTCCTACTTTGGCGCGAGAGGCAAGCTCTTTCACCTCTGCAGAAATTTCCCCTAAATTTTTGTAATCGGCATGCCGGACGATGGGGGTAATCAGTCCCGCTTCGACCGTGACGGCCACGGAGATATCGATCGTCTTGAAGAGGATGATCGATTGGGCTAGGGAATTGAACCCGCTGTTGACAAAAGGATGATCCCGCAAAGCGAGAGCGACTGCGCGAATAGCGAAATCGTTATAGGTAGCTTTTAGGTTGCCCGTTTTCAACTGCTCTCTGGCTTCGAAGAGGGGTCCCGCGTCGATCTCCTGGCGGACGTAAATATGGGGGATGAACGTCTTCGCTTGGCTCAAACGCTCTGCGATCACTTTGCGCATCGGGGATAGAGGCACTTCTTCATAGGTGCCAGGCGCGACTTGAGGCAAGCTCCTACGCCCGAACGTCACGGCTTGAGCAGGCATGCCAAGATCGAGGTCGTGGCTAGTCACTCTTCCCGAGGGTCCCGATCCTTTGACTGTCGTGAGGTCGATCCCCTTTTCTTTGGCCAACTTCTTTGCCAGTGGAGATGCCTTGGTGCGCGCCGAGGGGGCTTCGGTGGGGAATGCAAATTCGTAAGTGGTTAGCGGGGGCTCAGGGACGAAAGCGGGCTGCTGCATCGCAGCCCCCTTAGGGGCAGTAGGGGCGGCAGGCGCGGTTTTGCCTTCAGGTTGGGTCATAGGCTTAGCCTCTTTTACGTTAGGTTCTGCGGGGGCGATTCCTTCGGGGACGTACCCCTCGATCCTCTCGTCGGCCTTTTCAGTAAAAACGGCGATCGGCTGGTTGACTTTGGCCGGCTTTCCTTCCTCGACGAGGATCTTGCGGAGGTAGCCTGGATCCAAGGCGTTGAATTCGATGGTCGCCTTATCGGTCGCCACTTCGACGAGGAGATCTCCCGATGCGACCTTGTCTCCCACCTTCTTGTGCCATTTGGCGATGCTCCCCTCTTCCATCGTGGGGGAAAGTTTCGGCATCGTCACGGTAAAAGGCATAAAAATTCCTTATAGGCTCCGTCTATAAATTTACGCGATCAGGGAATTTTCAGTGAGTCTTTTTTCCAATTGAAGTAATTCTTAACACTGCGGTGAAGAAGTGAGCAGCTTGTACTGCTCGAGGTCGAATTTGACGGCGGGATCCGATTCGGCAAGGTCTATGCAATTTTTTGGGTTAAAGGACGGCTGGTTGACGACCGCGAGAACTAGACCTTTGATTGAGTATACGAAGTGAGCGGTATCTGGAGGAATCAGCACCACGTCTCCCTTTTTTACGACCCTTTCTTTTCCTCCTAGAACGACATGCCCCGAACCCTCAAGGACAAAATAGATTTCGGTTTCGCCATTCGTATGATAGTGGGGAGATGCAATTTCGGTGCCGCGCATATCGGCAATCGCAAAACCAAACCGGGTGCTGCTATTGGGAGTTTCCAACTCATAGACCGGACCGCAATTTGTCGCTTTTGGCTGAGTATCTCCTACAAGCTCGCGCCAGTCAGAGATTTGGCTTAGGAAGTTTTGGGTGTCGGCGACTAATTCAGAAAGCACGATGTGTCTCTCCGCAGCTGAATTTACGCGATCAGGGAATTTTCAGCGAGTCTTTTCTACACGTCGCCGATAATACAATTGATCGTCTCTTCTGGCACGATCTTTGTAGCCATGCTCGCTAGCTCCCGCGCACCTGCTGCTAACTCTTGAGCCCTCATTTTATTACGGTCGGCAAGACTTTCTTTTGCTAATGCCGCATCGATCAACCTTTGATTTTCTTTTGGACAAGATGGTTGATACCGAACGAGTTGATGATTGAAAGGCGTTGCCCTCTCACTTCGACACCTTCCCTGATTATCAGACATGTTGTCAGCTATTTCTTTGGCTCCATTTGGCATAAAGCAGGGGTAAAGATTCGTACCCAGACTATAAAAAACATTCCACGCAATATGGAGCCCAAGGGCCGGCCAAGTGCTGCCCGTTCTTTCTCGAACAGCTGCGATGGCAATGCCGCCGCCCAGCGTGCTAAGGAGTCGAAAGTTCAGCGCTTTTCGGATTTCTTTCGATACATTCACAGGATGAAAAAGATGATGGAGAAATGAAAACATGCCTCCAGAGAGAACGGCTCTCGTCGTTTTGAGGATTGTGGTGTCCAAGATCCATTCGCTTCCGGGAACTATTTTTCCGAGCATCCAGGATGGAATTGCCTTAAGCAATTGATATTGGAAAATTTCCCGCACTACCCACTCTTCGAAACAGGGATGGCTGCTCTTGTCTATGATATCAGCTGCAAGCCACTGCCTTCCTTCCACGGATTGGAGAGGACACTCCTCAATTGGGGCAAACGCGTCTTTTACTGCATCCCAGGTCACCCATCCGGCTAAGAGTCCTGCGCCTACGGTTACTGCTTGAGCCGCCATAGAGACCGGCAGCCATTTCACTCCAGAAAGAGCCAAGGATAAAGGATTATTTTGAATCGCCATTTTTATTCCATATAAATTATAATTATATCAATCAATTATACAACAATTATGAATTAAAGTAAATATGTAATTGTAGATAGTAAAGGTATTTTTAACGCAAGACTTCCTCGAGGGCGGCGAGGATCCTTGCGGTGTTGGGGATCGTTTCCCTCTCCAAGAGCTTGGAGTAGGGCATGGGGGTTTCCCTCTGGCAGACGCGGATGAGGGGGGCGTCGAGGTCATCGAAGCAGTGCTCCTG
>CAYTXY010000079.1:0-7635 GCA_964441355.1 uncultured bacterium | reverse complement strand
GCCCCATGATGCGGAGGATCCCCGAAAAGCCGAGGTTCGTGATCGCTGCCGTAGGGCCTATCGTCATGGCAAGGGATGGAGTAGGAGAAATGGGGCGTCTGAAGAGATCTTGCCTTAAATAGTTCGAGAACACGGCCGCAAGGGAGATCGCGGTTGTCAAGCAGGCAAGAAACACGGTGGCCGCTGCGATGATGCCTCCCCAGGAACCTAAGATCTTGATCGAGATGGCTTGCAAAAGATCTTCTGGTAGGACCTGCGGAAAACTTGCACTGTGATGGGCCGAGAGCCAAGTGAGTCCAATGTAAGAGATCGCCAAAAGGCCTGCGGCCACTAAGCTCGCCCCTGTCATTTTGCGTCGAACGAGGTGTTCGTTTTCAGCCTCCATCCCCGCAGCCAAGTGAGGAACGACCATGGTGGCAAAAAGAAGCGCGGAAATGAGATCCATCGTCATATATCCCCCTCTCAGGCCTTGCATGAAATGGAAAGCGGCCCCATCTGCAACTTGCGGGACCGGCGGGGCGGCGACAATGCCAACGACCACTAAAATCCCAAGCGAGAGGAGAAATATCGGCGTTAGAATAACGCCCAAGAGGGCGACGAGCCTCTGGGGCCGATAGACAAGGATGAACGAGAGTAACGCGATGAAGACGCTCGCTACTGGAAGGGTAGCCCAAGAAAAATATCCCTTGATGCTCGCGTGCATCAGGGTAAAAAGGCGGGACATGCAAAGAGGGCCTTGGGCGATCTGGAGCACGAGCAAAAGCCAAAAGGCGGGGCCTTTGCCGAGACGCTCCAAAAACCGATGGAGGCTGCCTTGGTAAAGCATCATTGAAATCAAACCGAGAAGGGGAAACGCGACCGCGGAAATCGTGAATCCGAAAAGCGCCGCTGGGGTTTGAGATCCGGCCGATTTGCCGACGAGGAGCGGGAAAATCAGATTTCCCGCGCCAAAGAACATGCAGTAAAGGGCCATGCCGGTAAAAAAAATGCCGGCGCGCCGCTTTGGTTTCTCACGAATTGTTGCTGTTGTTGCCATAAAGTCTCCTTAAACGAGTACTGTTTTCCCGCCGGAGCTTCTTTTTTGGTTTTACTTGGTTTTTTTGGGATCTTTAGAAGGTCAGGCGGGGGGGATTAGGTCGAGCCAGCGGTGCAACCCGTGGACACGACCATCCCCGTTGTGGAATTACCCACGAGGGCTCCGAAACAGGAGGTGGAATTGGCGTTTCCGGTATGCATCACTAACTCAAGGCCCTTGCCTGATAACCCCATCTTAACACAGTCCCCCCATATCGTCAACCAGGAGACGTGGCCAAGTGGCTGTCATTTGATGGAAGAAACCAATTTTTGAAGTTGTTTTTGTATATATCAAACTAAAAAAAAGAAACATTAACAGGATATTAGGATGGACAGGATAAAAAATAAAAAGAGTCAGATATTTCTGATCCTTCCTTTTTTATTGCCACAACAACCTCAGTATTTTTCTCATCCTGTCCATCCTAATATCCTGTTATTTTTTCTAAAATTTGAAGGTGATCTGGAAGCGCTAGATGGCCTCAATCCCAAGTTTTGAATTTTCTTGGTAAAGACACGTTAACGTTTTTGTTTTTTGAGGGTGTCTTGAAAAAATTCTATGGCGAAGGAGGTCACTTCGTGATGGAGAGCATCGCGGCCGCAGCAAGGAGGATCGTCGCATTGCAGGGGTTTGTGAAGGATGAGCTTTCCAGAATCCGTGATCCGGTTTAGAAAAGCGTAATGGGAAATTTCTTCCCTGAGCATCTTCAGTTTTTTTGGGGCCAGGTAGTGGATGATCTGAAAGGCGTGCTCCTTAAAGGGAAGCACCTCGTCGCCAATGGCGGCGACAAGCCCGATCGGAGTTTTGATTTGCTTTAGCGAATCGGGAGCGTAGACGAAGACCGCGGGACAAAGAAGAAGCATCGCCTTGATGCGGGGCTCTTTGTACGATTTTTCAGCAGGAGACAAATCAAAGCGGTCGATCAGCTTCTCTGACAGGGCGCTCCGCGTTAATTTCAGGGCGGCCTGCCTGACCCTTGTATTCTGGGCTTGTCCACCGGCCAACGCCAGGCCTGTCATCCCTCCCATCGAATATCCGATAAATCCGATCCTATGGAAGTCGATATCCGCTTGAAAGCCCTCGTCCTTTTCCAACTGGTTGAGAAGAAAAGTAAAATCGAGAGGCCGGTTCCAAAATCGGATCCCTTCCAAGATATCGGAATGGAATCGCATGTCCCCGTAATGATCGATCGCCGCGACCATGTAGCCCGCCTGGACCAAACTTGCCGCAAGCCAGCTCGCTTCGCGCCTCCCTCCCCGATGTCCATGGGAGATGAGGATGAGCGGGTATTTGGCCTTCCCTTTCAAGAGGGGCGCATTGCGCACTTCCTCGGGATGCATCCAAATAGAATCCTCCGGCTGATCGATCGGCTCCAGGGCCGCGGTCGGATACCAAAGCTCGACGACGACTGGGCGGTTGCGGGAAGTATCTAAATAGTCGATCGTCCGGACGCCGAGCGATTTCGCGGGCGGCACGCGGTGCATCGCAAGAAGAGGCTGGCAAAATGCGAGGACAAAAAAAAGAAAAATCCTAACCATCAATAGGAGTTTAATGCGTTAGGAAATTGGGAGCAAGCTCACGACGCGTGCGAAGGCTTCCGTAGCACTCTTCAGTTTGGGAGGCAGGCAAAGGGCGTAGGCCCCTGTTTCTGGGATCCGGTCGAGGTGGGCGAGATTTTCAAGGATGTATTTCCCCGCTCCCAAAATGCAATGGTGGACGGGAAACGCATCGGTGTTCGAACCGTCGGGCGATAAGGTGTCGATCCCAATTCCTGCGATTTTTTTGCGGAGGAGAAGCTTGGCCGCCTCCTCGGAAAATCCGGGAAAATGCATTTTGCCGTCTAAGTCAGGGTTGCGGTAGCGGAGCGGCTCGGTCCAAAACTTTTCCCATCCCGTGCGGGCGATCACGAGAGCGTTTTGAGGGATTGGACCGAAACGCTTTTCATACTCTTCGATATCTTGAGGAAGCACAAAGAGGTCGGGATCCATTTTTTTTCTCAAATCGAGAACGCAGGCTGGAACAAAAAAATTCTCGATCTCCAGATCTCCAATGTTTTTGCCGCCAGGGACAAAATGGCTCGGCGCGTCCATGTGGGTCCCCACCCCTGCGTGGCACTTCATGCTTTGGACGCGAAGACCCTTTTCGTAGTCCAATTTGATTTCGAGCCGAAATCCGCAGCCTCCCGACCAAGTGGGCGCCCCAACATCTAAGGAATGAGTCAAGTCGACAAGGCGAAAATTTTTTAAAACATCCATGAGCTAAAGAAGCGTACCGTTTTTTCCCAGGCGTCGTTTTTTGCTCGCTCATTATCGCGGGGATTGCCTCCGAAGGCAAACCAAATTTTCGCGATCGGGTGGAGTTCGGCGACGCCCTCCGTCGACGAGATGCCGTGCCCTGCCCTTGGATAGCTCAAATGGACGCGGGAAATCGGCGAGCCCTTCGCTTGCAGCCTCTCTTTGATCAGCTCTCCGAAAAGAGTCGAGGGCCACATTTGGTCATCTTCTCCCGAGACGAGGAGCAGCGGGCAATCGATTTTCTCCACAGGGATCTCTGATGCGGCGAAAGCGGCTTTGTCTTTCATCCCTTCGAGAAAAAAAGGAGTCAAGGCTAAAGCCGACTCCGGAGTTTGGCCGAGGCATGAGTCGATAGGAAGCGCCGGAAGAGGAGCGCTCGGAGCGAGAGGCCGGCCCCGGTAGACCCAAGCCGGAGCGGGGCTTTGGATCGATCCGTAGATCGCGCTCGCCGGAACGGTTGCAGCGATCGCGGAGAACGTGGCCGGGAACATCGATCCAAGGAGAAGGGAAAGCTCTGCGCCGCGGGAGACTCCCCACAAGGCGATCCGCTTCGGATCGATCGAGGGATGGCACATCGCCCAGTCGATGGCCTTTTCGAAATATTCGAGAGGGATTTCTTGAAGCGATGGAGGAAGTCTTGGGGCTCCGAAATAAGCGAGGCTGAGGGCCGCAAAGCCATAGGCGGAGAGCTTTTCGGCTCTCGATTCATTGATCCCTCCCCGAAACCCTCCCAGAGTGATAATGAACGGGTGGGGACCTTGTTTTTCGGGGAGATAGAGCGCGCCGGCAAGGCCAAAATCTTGTACAGGGATCCGCATTTGGAAGATTATCGAAAAAATCACGCCACTCGTCAAGAATCAGTCTTTTGGGTTATTGGAAGGGGTATATGGCCAGTCAGGAATACGAAACTTTTTATCGGGACGCCCTTTCCAAAAAAACAACCGCCGCCCCTTCTTTGGAAGAGGTGCGCAGCTACATCGAAGCGTATTTGAAGGAATTCCCTCCCGACCCCGAGGTGCGGTTCGAGACTTTTTCCATCGGCGAGCTTCCTGGAGTTTGGGCTTTTGCCCCAGAGGTGAACAGGCGCAGGATTCTTCTCTTTTTTATGGGAGGCGGTTTTATCGCGGGATCGATCGAGTCGCATAAAAACCTTCTGGGGAGGCTCTCTGCCGTAGCTGGCGCCGCCGTCTGCGGGGTCCAGTACAGGCTGGCTCCTGAACATCCCTACCCTGCAGCTCTCGACGACGCCCTGACCGCATACAGGTGGCTCCTGCATCATCCGTATGCCCGCTCGAAAATCCTCTTCAGCGGCATTTCGGCAGGCGGCGGCCTCTCCCTATCACTGCTTCTCAGGCTCAAACTCGAAAAGATCGCGATGCCGGCCGGCGCCCTTGTCTTTTGCCCTTGGGTCGATCTCAAATTAAGCGGCGAAAGTTATAAGACAAACAAAGAAAAAGACCTTCTTTCAACAGATAGACTTTCTTGGTGCGCTGAAAAATACGCTCCAGGCAAAGATCTGGCGGATCCGCTCCTTTCTCCCGTTTATGGAGATCTTAGCGGACTGCCTCCCCTCTTCATCCAGGCGGGAACAAGGGATCTTCTGTACAGCGACGCTATGCAGCTTGCAAAAAAAGCTGAAAAGCAGGGAGTCTCGGTCACTCTCGACGTATGGCCGGATATGCTCCACGCCTGGCAGAATTTCGCTCCAAGGTTTCCAGAGGCGCAAGAAGCTCTGGAACGGGCCGGTGAGTTCGTCGACAAGCTATTTAAAGATAAATCCGCGGAAGCCGCTCGTTGATCGATGCGAGCATTTCATGGGGGATCGAATCGGCCTGGTGCGAGAGCTCAGAGAGAGTGATCTCGACTTCGCCCTGTTTGCCGATGAGCACCACCTCATCGCCCACATAAGCTTCCCCTTTGCCGATATCGACCATGAATTGGTCCATGCAGATCGTTCCCGCGATGGGAAAACGGTTGCCCCGGATGAGCACAGAGGCTTTTCTAAAAAGGGACCTTCGGTACCCATCCCCATACCCCACGGGCACTGTCGCGATCCGCGTCTCAACCTGGGTCCGATAGGCGTGGCCATAGCTGATCCCCGCCCCTTTTTGAACCACTTTGAAATAGGAGACTTTTGCCTTCAGGCTCAAGGCAGGGGCGATCTCGCCGGCCGGATCGGTGTTGCCGTCGGGATAATAGCCGTAGGCAAGGAGGCCGGGCCTTACCATATCGAAATAGGAATCGGGGTAGTAAGCCACCCCTCCCGAGTTGGCCAGATGGCAAAGAGGGACGCGCCCTTTGACTTCGGCTGCCAGGATCCGAAACACGTCGATTTGATGGAGGGCGAAAGGATCGTTCGGGACATCGGATGTGGCCAAATGGGAATAGATCCCTAGGACATCGAAACATCCGAGCCCTTCGACAAAAGAGAGGAGAGAGAGGGCGTTTTCCGGCCGCACCCCGGTGCGCCGCATCCCTGTGTCGACTTCGATATGGACTTTGCATTTGCGAAAGTCCCTGCCCCTTTTTTTCGCCACCAATTCCGCCTTGTACTTGGAGCTGATCGAAAACTCGAGATCGAATTCGATCAAATCCCCGATTTGGTCCTCATGGATGGCGCCGAAAATCACGATCGGAATGGTAATTCCGGCGAGCCTGAGCTCTACGGCTTCTTTCAAACAAGAGACTCCGAGCGAATCGACCCCGGACTCCTCGGCAATTTTCCCCATCCGGCAAAGCCCATGTCCATAGGCGTTGGCCTTCACCGGGAGACAAAATAGGCTCTTTCCGACGATCTTACGGATGCGCGTGAGGTTTTTCCTAAATTGCCCTGTGTCGATCTCGACCCAGGCTGGATGGGCGCACACAGGACGTAAGTGTGTGACGACCCGGTTCCCCTCGATCATCTTCTGTATGGTCATAATCACAGCATAGACTAGCTCCCGATTTTTGAAAAAATTGAAGAGTTGGTATGATGTTCCAATCCTATGGAACAGCTAATTGGCATCCTCGAAGAAACCCCATGGTGGGTTTTTGTCATCTTTTTCTATTTGGTTGTAATCGGCGTGAAGGCGCTGCATCCGAGTACCGTGTCCATCTATAGGCTCATTATCTTCCCTGTGATCTTAACGGGCTGGGGGCTCGCGGGCATCAGATGGAGCCTCCCACCGCTGCTTGCATGGGGTCTTTCCGTTGCCGTTGGAATCGGCGTGGGCTGGTTTTTTGTACGCAAATGGCAAATCCGTTACAACCGGAAGCGCGCCACTCTCCATCTTCCTGGCACCTGGACGACTTTTGTTTTCGCGCTGACGTTCTTCGGCATTAAATATTGCTTCGGGTTCTACAACGCGACCCATGCTGAGATCCCCCTCGAGTGGATGGTGGCAGAGAGCGCTGCCGCTGGAATCATCACGGGAATGTTCTTGGGGCGTCTCGCCTTCTTCTGGAAAAGGTACGAGGAAATCTAAAACTGAAGCGTCAAGAAGAGAACAATTCTTCGTAGAGTCTTTTCGCAAAGAGTTGCACCTTTTGACTCAATACGGCTGCATTTTGGTTCTGGTCAAAAAGGCGGATGTCTTTTTCTTTGAGCCGCACGCGGTTCATCGCATTCGCGGCGATCCATTTATGGATTTTGTCGATCGTGTCGGCCAGAGCGGATTCCGTGATCAAGAGATCTTGGTCTTCCCATTGCTTGCGTAGCTTTTCTCTTGCGCGCTTTGTCTTGATGCTTTCCGGAGCGATGCGGCTCCGCTTCTCCTGTCTGCTTTGCATGCGACCTCCAGTCACCGGCCTAATCCTAGTAAAAAATCCTTTAAAGATCCAGTCAAAAGAAGTGTTTTCTTAAAGCTGGAATTTTAAGGACGCGACCTTTAGAATTACTGGCCGATTCTCCCGAAGTGCGCACGGAAAAGGAAGTCAAATACACAAACCAATTAATTACATAATTCTAATTTCGCTTTACGTTGTAAGATTATGATTTTTTCTGGTATAATAGTTGCATTCGCAAGGAGAAAAACATGGCGTTCATAACACCAATTAAAAATTACGAATACAACTTTCAGTCGCCGCCCCCAAGCCGCAATGGCAAAAATTTGACCGGCAGAGTCACCGCTCTTCCTCAAAAGACGAATCGATTGCCGTCGTGGGTCAAACCGGTTTGTTATGCAACTCTAACTCTTGCCGCCGCCGGAATGGGAATGATGGTTTTGAGGGGCAACGCAGGAGCCACTCCTACGCCAACACCTACGCCAACACCTACGCCAACACCTA
>CAYTXY010000078.1:0-7642 GCA_964441355.1 uncultured bacterium | reverse complement strand
TAGGCCCAAAGAGCCCTTAGAAGAGACTCGACTCTTTCGCTATTGGGCCGTTTTTTGAGGTACTCAGTTCTCAGAGCTTTGATATTTTGGTGGAATGCCAATTTCTCTGGATCGGATGTATTCGGTTTCTTAATTAAAATGTCGTCGATTCCAGGAATCTGAAAAAGGAATTGCAGAGCAGAGTTCGCAAAGCAGGTATTGCCAAAGTTCACGAAACCTTGTGGAGAAATTCGATAGTCCCGGGAAGAGGAGACGCGAGGAGCGGCCATTTGCGTTGCAGGCTCCTTTCTGACATTCTTGTTCATGACTTCTTGGTAGGCAGCGTTGACGTCTTCATCTAGACCCCCTACTTCATTTTCGAACTGAACGAGTTTCCGCCAATACTCTGTGACATCCCCGTCAAGGTTTTGCCCTTCCTGCAAAAGTTCGCGGAACTTGCTCACTGTCGCAGACTCCACTTTTTTAGACACCTGCCTCAACCCCTCTGAAACCACGGGGAGAGAGGGCGTCTGCTCGGGGGAGGGCCCTATCCCACTATTCGTACTAACGCTTTTTGCAGTCATAGTAACACCTATTATTGTTTGTTATTATTATACAATATTTTAACATTAATTTAAATAATTATTTAACGAAAAGAAACGAACGCAAGACTCTTAGGGCCAGTAGCTTAAGAAGACGATTCACGCCGATTTATCAGGATTGAAAACAACGATTTGATCATTTAAAATGTATCCAGAAAACAACCCATTTGGAGACTTTTTATGAAAACAGAAATGATCAATTATTCCACGCCAAAATCGATCGATAAATTTGTGAGCATAACGGGCATTCCTGATTCGTTGGTAGATGCCGCAAAAGCCAAATTAATCGAACTTCTGAAAGCAGAGCGCCCGGATCTCGAAATCGATCCGAAACAGATCATTTTAGAAAAGTTCAGACATGTCATGTGGTCTGACACCTCGATAGGCTGCCCCTTGGATGGACACGTCTATTCGCAAGTTGTCACTCCCGGATACACGATTGGATTTCAAATCGAGGACAAACATTACACAATGCACACCGATGCGACCGGCGCCTTGATCGTCAGCCCAGACTTTCCCTCAGCCTAAGGTTTTACGTAGGCTTTCAGAATTTTAACTGCCTCTACCGGGCGATCCGCAGGCCCGGTTTTCACCGCTTCCATTTTTTTGACGATGTCATACCCTGCCGTCACTTCCCCGAAGATCGTATGCTTCATATTGAGCCAAGGGGTGGCCGCGGTCGTGATGAAGAATTGGCTCCCATTCGTAGACGGTCCCCGGTTTGCCATGGCAAGGAGGCCGGGTTTGTCGAACTTTACGGCAGCGGCGAATTCGTCGGCAAATGGCTTCTTCCAAATCGACTCTCCGCCGGCTCCAGTCCCTGTCGGGTCGCCCCCTTGAATCATGAAATTCTTAATGATCCGGTGGAAAATAATGCCATCGTAGTAATGATTTTGAACCAAGCCGATAAAATTCTCGCATGTCTTAGGAGCGACGTCCGGCTTCAGCGTCAGCTCGATATTTCCTAAATTGGTTTCGAATACAACGACGGGTGTTTTTTTCACGGGCGAACTTTCCTGTGGGTTGATTGTTGCAAAGGGGTTTAAGAGAGCAAACATAAGAGTCAGTGTCTGAAAAAATTTGGCCATAAGAACCTCTCCTCTTCAAAAAGCAAGAGGCCATCATACTTAAAAGGGCAATAAGAGTGAAATTATTTGTTGGATCAGGTATATCCCCAAGGAATGGAAGTCATCATCGCCATCGTCATTTTAGGGTTGATTTTCGATTATACGAACGGCTTCCATGACGCGGCCAACGTCGTCTCCACCGTCATCGCCACGCGAGTCCTGGCTCCCCTTTCCGCCATCGTCATGGCAGGCGTTCTCAACTTCATTGGAGCGACCCAGATCAGCGGGGTCGCCCAAACGATCTCGACCGGCCTAGTGAATGCCCAAGAGACGACCCAAATTGTCGTGCTATCCGCTGTATCGGCTGCGATCTTCTGGAACTTGCTGACTTGGTATTACGGCATCCCCAGCAGCTCGTCGTACGCCCTCATCGGAGGACTGCTCGGCTCCGCCTGGGCGCATCTTGGCCTAAGCTCCATCCTCTGGAAAGGGGTCTTGGGAAAAGTCGTCATCCCCATGGTCGTCTCCCCGATCGTCGGATTTCTCGCGGGCCTTACGATCATGAAAATCATTTTCCACTTCACCCATAAAAACCCCACGCTCCATGAGAAGAGCATTTTCAGGCATCTGCAGATCGGTTCAGCCTGTTTCGTCGCTCTTTCCCATGGGCTAAACGACGCTCAGAAAAGTATGGGTATCATCACCCTCGGCCTTTTTGCGGGCGGCTACTTGCACAAACCGGAAATCCCCCTTTGGGTCATCATCGCCTGCGCCCTTGTGATGGGCCTCGGCACCGGCTCCGGCGGTTTTCGCATCATCAAAACGATGGGCTATTCGATAACGAAGATCACCCCCATCCAGGGATTCGCGGCGGAAGCATCGGCCTCCGCCGTCATTCTCACCGCTAGCTTTATGGGTATGCCGGTCAGCTCGACCCATGTGATCGCCGGCGGAATCACGGGAGTCGGCACAGCTAAAGGACGGGCCGCGGTTCGCTGGAAGGTCCCGCAAAGGCTTGTCCTCGCCTGGATTTTGACTTTGCCGGGGGCCGGAGCGGCCGGATCCGTGATTTACTTCCTAGCAAAAGCCCTTGGACTCCACTGAAATTTGGAACTCTTCGACAGGGGTGCCGCCGATGAGATGCTCCACGATGATCCGCTCCAGCACTTCGGGTGTGCAGGAATGGTACCACACTCCCTCGGGATAAACGACCGCGATCGGCCCATTCGCGCAAATGCGAAGGCAATTGGCTTTCGTCCGCCAAAAATGAGCCTGCCCGCTCAAGTTGACCTCCTCGATGCGCCGCTTCAAATAGTCCCATGAGGCAAGCCCCTCTTCTTTCGAACAGCATTTTGCCGCCGTCTGATCCGCGCAAAGGAAAATGTGGCGCCCCTTTTGCCCGATCTTCAACTTGAGGGCCGCCGTTAGGACTGTTTCCGGGGTGTTCATCGCTTTCTCTCGGTTTCCTTTTGGTATAGGGCATTTGCGCTTTTAATTCAATAAAAGATTCACATTGTAAAAAAATAGAAGATCTGGCAAATTCTGAAGGAATTTAAAAAAGGAAGTAAATATGGTTAGAGAAATATCAGCTTTTAATCCAAACCATGCCAACCGCCCCTCGCAGGAAACCAGGATTCCTTACGGTCCCGATGGAACCCCTTCAATTAAAATGGAACGGGAAATCGCGAAAACAGAGAGAGAAATGGCCAGACTCCGTGAAGAACAGGAGGAAGCTCGAAAGCTAGCTTTATCGTCGCATTATTATCATTCGGATGGTTCGGACCATCAAGGCCTTGACGCATTTTATTAGCCTACTTCAGAGTGAACCTGCTGCCAGCGCTATTACCCGGGAAATGCAGTTTTTTTGCTAAGATTTAAAGGAGAAGAAAGATGAGTTTTGATGCAAGTTTCTACACCAACCGCCCCTCCCAGAGCACTCCTATTCCGCTCGGTCCCGATGGGACTCCTTCCATTAAAGAAGAACGGGCAATGAAAAAAGCAGAGCGAGCCCAAGCCAGAGTCATCGAAGAGCAAATCAGACCCGCCACAGAGTTCGCTCGACGGCAATTAGAGGAGGAGAGAATAGAAAAGTTGCGGTTGCGATGGGCGCAGTCCAAGGGGCTAGACCCGAACGATTAAACTACTACAACTGAAGAAATTTGAGCGGCCCTCTTCGCAGAACCTCAAATACTCCCAGAGTCCATGATCTATACCTTGAGGGCCGCCGTTAGGGGCCATTACTGGGATATTCATCAATTTATCTCATGAATTTTCTTTTTAAATAGAATTTGCGCATTAATTAAATAAATAATTCGAATTGCAAAATATCCAAAAATTTGATAAAATCTTTCAAGTTTGTTTACAAAAGGAGAGAGTTCAAATGAGCTTTAATCCATACATCGCAAGCCGACCCTCGATCAGCAACACCCCTATCCCGCTTGGTCCCAATGGATACCCTTCACTTCGAGCGGAACAAGCAATCAAGAAAGCAGAGCGAGCCCAAGCCAAAGCCGCTAGAGCCGCTGAGGCGTTAGCTCAGCAGTTAGATCGGAATCTGAAAATCGAAGGGACCCAGTACAGAGCGGATCAGTAGGACTCAAATGTTACTAGGCGTATCATGATGAACGAAATTTTAGCTTTCACGAATAACGCATCTCTTTGTCTTAATAACCTTCATCGATTTGAGCTCGATGACGCTTGCCCAGCCTCTCGGTTGACCGATTCGAAGACCGCAAACGCCGCGATCGTATGGATCGGCCTTGCTGGTCTTGCCATCGCCTCTTTCCAGTTAGCCAAACGTCTGGCCGCCAAAAAAGATCCCCCGATGATCCAAGAGTTCGCATCCAGGTGGAAAGAGGCAAATCAATTTGTGAATCCTCTTATACGTTACGTGCCGATGAATGGACTTTTCACCGAAGAGGATTGCCAGCATCTCCGGACCATCTTTCAATCCTGGCGCCTTCACTCTGGATTTTGCTTTTTCGATCTATTGGGCGCCCAAATGCACCGAAATTGGAAACGAGCCGGTGTGAGCAAGGACGATTTGAGGACGTTTGGAGAGATCTGCAGAACCCTTTCACTCCTGGTGATGGAGAGCACGGAAAACCCTCGCAATTACGGATCCGATATCAAAAAAATCAGGTCGAGGATCGAAACCCTCGGAAAGCGGTTGCCCAACACCAACGCCCCGGAGCTGAAAATCTTCCTCAAGGCTCTCTCCGATCCAGGGAAAACGATCGTCTTAGGCGTATCCGCCGTCCTTCTTTTCGAGGGAAGCGAGGCTCTGGGACAAGGGACACCATCCCGAAATGACGTGTTGGATTTCCTCGAATTTGCCGCCGACATGCATCCAACCTTTTCAGGTCTTCTCATCTCTGATGATACAAGACGTATGCGAGTTTTGGATTCGCTCATCATCGCCACGAACAAAGGCGAGCATCTTGAAGGGGATGACAAAAGGACCTTGCTTTTGGAGATTAAACATTTGTTCGAGGCGAGAATCTTCGAAGTGAAAATCCCTTTCTTCAGGCTCTTTGAAAACAGCTTTCTTCTAAAGAACCTCGATGAGTTACCACAACAAGACGCCAAGTGGATCCAACGGCAATATGGGAAATTTCTACAGAACAAATATTTAGAGGTTGTCGATGAGATGCTGGCCCCAGCTTTTGAACATGGACCGATCCAGTCAGTTCCCACCTCGGACTCAGAAACCATGATGCATCAAATTTTTCGCATGCTCGCAACAAACTGCTATAAGAAAGGCTCGCTAAAGGATCTGGAAGATGCGATCTTGCGTAAGCTCCAGTACGCAAGCAATGGCACGTGCGATGAAGAGACGTACGGAAAATTATTCGCTCAAATGGTCTGCCTCTATCAAACTGTGCATGATTTGGGGATCATCGTAGATCCTTCGAAAAATCTTCTTGGGGAAAGTCAGTTCCCTCAATCTCTCTCTTCGCTGGCCCGTTTATCTTCCGCTCGGGAAAAATCTAGAGCCGCTGCCGCTGACAAAAATCAATCTGACGCATCTTCTTCTCGATCGTCCCAAAATCCGAAACAAGCCTCAACCGTTTCACCCGATGGAGAGTCTTCTTCATCGGAAGAGGAAGAAGATGATCCGCCTCCCTCTCGCACGAAAACCAAAACCCGTCCGCAACCACCGACTCCCATCGGAAAAATCCCTCCTGCTCCCCCTTTGCCAGTCTTTGACTTTGACGAGACCGAAGACGGGACTGAAATAGAGAGGCCCTTTTTTCCACAACGAGCCAGTCCTGAGCAAGCTTTGCAGCACTTATTGGAGAACGGCTTTGTCATCGAACGGGTTCGGGGAAGTCACTATCAGATGAAACATGTAGTTACACACACGCCTACTAGCGTTCCTCTCCATGGAGACCGGCTCAAGCCCGGCACTTTGAATTCAATCAGAGATGCCTTTTATAAAAGTCATGGATTTGAGACATAGTTCGAGTTCGTTTTTTGAATCGAATTCTAGCATGTTCACTCTTGCGCTCGGTTTCAATTTTTTATCAAGAATTTGCGCTCTAATACACGTTGAAAAAAATTCGAAACTTTGGTAAAATCTTTCAGAATTTTTCAAAAAAAGGAGAATAAAGATGAGTTTTGATCCAAACATTGCCCGCCAGTCTGCCGGCGGACTCGTCGACACCTATATCCCGCTCGGTTCCGACGAAACTCCTTCAATTCGACAGGAACGGACAATCAAGAGAACAGAGAGAGCCCAAGCCAGATTCGCTGAGGGATTTGATCTGTATGATCAGATTCCGAAAATCAATCCCGAACGGTATTCCAAAGTTTGAAGACCAGGATACTTTCCGAAATTTAAGGGGCGAATAAACAAGATTTTTCAAACAAAAGGAGAATAAAAATGAGTTTTGATCCAAACATTGCCCGCCCGTCTGCCGGACTCGGCGACACCTATATCCCACTCGGTTCCGACGAAACTCCTTCAATTCGACAGGAACGGACAATCAAGAGAACAGAGAGAGCCCAAGCCAGATTCGCTGAGGGATTTGATCTGTATGATCAGATTCCGAAAATCAATCCCGAACGGTATTCCAAAGTTTGAAGACCAGGATACTTTCCGAAATTTAAGGGGCGAATAAACAAGATTTTTCAAACAAAAGGAGAATAAAAATGAGTTTTGATCCAAACATTGCCCGCCCGTCTGCCGGACTCGGCGACACCTATATCCCACTCGGTTCCGACGGCACTCCTATACTTCGTTGGGAACTAGCAAGCAAGAAAGCAGAGAGAGCCAAAGCCAGAGCCGCTGAGGATGCTGAGGCGTTAGCTCGGCAGCTAAATCGGAACCAGCCAATCCACGCGACGCGGTACCACAAAGCTGGGAACGGATGTGCCTAGGCCAGCGGGGTTGGAAAGTCTTATTGATGCGGAAGAAGACGCGTGCTCACTGGAAGTTTAAGTTCTCGAATCAAGAACTTTAACCTCGCGAATTGATTAGGCTCACAGGGAGACCCGGGGGCGTTAGAACCAGCGGAGGCAAGGGCTTCGCCCCTTCCCTGCAGGCGTGCGCATTCGCTACGCCTAGGATCCCCTCTCGCTGAATCTGCTACGCAGATTCATGCTGCCACCTCCCCTGCGGGGTGCTCCCTGGACGGCGATTCGCGGACGCAGCCGCGAATTCGAATCTACTTACACCATGCGCATAGGATTTGGAAAGCAGAGAGACTCCCGGCATTAGAACTAGCGAGCCCCTTCCCCCACGCGCCCCCTTCCCTGCAGGCGTGTACTTCGTCACGCCTGGGATGCCCTCTCGCTGAATCTGCTACGCAGATTCATGCTGCCGCCTTCCCCTGCGGGGGGCACCCTGGCCGGCGATTCGCGGATGCAGCCGCGAATTCGAATCCTACCCGCAACACGCGCTGGCGTGTTGCTTCTTCCGCTTTTTGCGGCAAAAATCGGAAGAGGTAGGATTCGAACCCACGAACCCTTGCGGGTTTCCTGTTTTCAAGA
>CAYTXY010000077.1:0-7643 GCA_964441355.1 uncultured bacterium | reverse complement strand
CGGGGACACGTTTCAGACCTTAGAGGTCCGCTACTCTGCAGAGAGCATCATGGAAGCCCACCGCATGGAGCTGCTTTCGGACAATTCCCATGTGTTCCTCGAGCCGACCCTCAAATTCGTTCCTTACCTTCTTTTGGATGTGAAATATACCCGCTCTCATGAAAAAACCGGAGAGGGAATCATTCTCTGGGGCCTTGTCGACGGAGAGATGGTCGTCAATACCAGCACCTGGGAAAGGACTCACGGCTTCACCGACTGCATCGCCGCGAACGCCAGCCGTCAAGAGTTCAAAATCATGAACGCCCTCGCCTCCCGCGGCGGTTCTTGGGACCGCGACGGCCTCTCGAAGTTTTTGAATATCGAAAACCCTATCCTCGATTCTTGGATCGATAGCTGCCGCAAAAAGAGTTTGATCGTGCAAGCGGGCAACACCTATCGACTCCACCTGCAAAACCCACGCCTCATGGTGATCCCTGAGACCAAGCTCGAGCATTGGCTCGTCACCAAACCGACGAAAAAAGCGATCCGGGTCAAGAAACGGTACCGCTCTTCCCAGATCGAGGCGATTTCCCAAGCCGCTTTCGGCAATGACTTTGCCATCCGTAAAACAACGGAAATCTTCCTGCCCGTCTATAGCATCGTCGTCCAAAATCCCGATGGGACGCAGATGACGAGCTATTGGAATGCGCTCAACGGCAAACGGCTCTCCGCCCCTCCCTACGAAATCGACTAGTACACTAAGATGCAAAAAAACTACGAAGCAGTCTTATTCGATTTGGACGACACTTTGATCGACTTCAGAAGAAGCGAAGGGATCTCGCTGCGCAAATGCTACGCCAAGTATTTCCACCATCTCGTCTCTTGGGACGCCTTTTATGTTCATTATGCTTCGATCAACCGCGCCCTATGGAATCTTGCTGAAGTTGGGAAAATCACAACAGCCGCGATCGCGGATCTCCGTTTTCAACAGCTCGCCGATCTTTATCAAATCCCCTTTCTTCCTGAGATCGTCCAATTTTATGAGGGGCAGCTCATTTTAAACTCCCATTGGAATGAAGGCGCCGAGGAGCTTTTGGACACTTTGAAAACACGCAAGGTCCCCGTAGCTTTCATCACAAACGGATTCACCCATCTGCAGCGCGATAAGCAAAAAAAGCTGGGCCTTTCCCGCTATTCTCAAATCATGGTCGTATCGGAAGAGTGCGGCGTGGCCAAACCCCATCCAAAGATCTTTCAAACGGCTCTCGACCTCATCAAATCACGTCCCTCTCAAACGCTCATGATTGGCGACTCCCTGACGAGCGACGGCCAAGGCGCTAAAAACGTCAATATGCCCTTTTGCTGGTACAATCCCCACAAGCTTCCCAACCCATCGGACTGGCAGCCAGACATCGTGGTCCATGCCTTAAGAGATTGCCTCTCGATTTTTTAAGAAGCGGATCTCCGCTCCGAACCACGGCAAAGAGGCGCAGCCCCTTTGCAAGCCCAAATTTTGGAGAGATTTGGGCAATGCCCCAAGTAAAAAAAGTTATACATACAATATTCTGAAAGACGCATGACATTAAAAAAATAACCTCTTGTGTCTAGATAAAGATTGATAAAATATGTTGTTCGTGATAAAAAAGATGGTTTTAAAAAAGGAGTTTATATATGCCAATTTCACCAACAGCCACTTGCCCACATCCTGCCCATCTCGGAGTCAATAAAATAACCTCGATAGGTTCGGAGCCCACAGGAATTTCTAAACCATCTCTAACCGTCTCGGTCTCGCCACTCGTATTGCCCATCTTGGTGTTGGTGGGTGCATCTTATGCTGCGCCATTTATTGCTTTTTCTCAACTCTCCTTCCAAAAGTTTCCAATGGGTTCTGAACAAGCCTCTCTACAAAGTGCTGTTCTTAAACAGGCCTGGAAGAATGGCATTGTGTCGTCCAATTCAAGAGCTCTACTAAACCACGCTCAAGCTGCTCTATGTCCTTATCCCAACGTGGCAAGTACTCCGAATCCTAGCCTCTATTACAAACGTGAGACATTATATGCCCTTCTCAGCAGAGGGGCATCCCACTAATCTTGAGGCTGGGCTGTGCTCTATAAGAGGCAAATCGTATTGTCGCAGGGGACATCAGGAAGGCCCCCTCGCACAGGGAAAAACCTGAACGGTTAAAAGGAGTTTATGTATGTTAGCGTCTTCAACATCCACTTGTCCAAATTTTGCTCATCTCGGAGTCGATCCAATGACCCCGAAAGGTTCGCTGAACTCACTGGATATTTCTACACCATCCTCAACAAGCCTCCCAACCACTGTCTTGGCAATCACACTGCCTATCTTGGTAGGCACTGGCATACTCTATGCCGCGTCACAGATTGCTATGCATTTTGTTGCGCTTCGGACAATCTCGGAGCTTGAGTTTCCTGCCGGTTCTCAAGGAGAATTTCTGCGAGATGGAGCTCTCAAAGACATCCGGGCGTTGGGCTTCTGGGATTCGATCCGATTCAACCTTTCGCGAAATTCTGCTGAAGTACTTGTGGATCCGAATTTGCGGTCGTACTTTTTAGATAAGGCTAAACGAATTGATTATCCTACAAGTGCGATCTCACTCCTTTATGAAGCAAACGATTATGGCAAGTAGTGTAACATCCTTCTAACGATGCCTTGAATAACTGCCTCTTTTATCCTTCCGTCGCGTTAGCGCGACCCTGTTTAACTAAGAACCGCATTTCGTTTTGCCGCAGGGACAGCAAGAAGGGACAGCTTGCCTGGGTGAATTTTTGCTTGAAGAGCGGAGGATAAGCTGCCCTCCGCCGAAGCCTCGCTCCAGCGCTTTCGCTCCGCAGCTGGGGCAGTCGGCAAGAGGCGTATCACTGATGTTTTGAAACGCCTCCAGCTCATGGCTGCAGGAGGCGCATTTGTAAGCGTAGGTCGGCATTACATTCCCATTCCGCCAAAGTCCATGCCGCCCATGCCCATACCTCCCATTCCGCCCATGCCACCCATTCCGCCGCCCATTGGCGCGGGGGCTTTGGTTTTTTTGGGCTCAGGCTTATCGGTGATCATCGCCGCGATGGTGATGAGCATTCCCGATATGGATGCTGCATGCAGGAGGGCGCTTTTCGTCACGAGCACCGGATCGATCACGCCGTCCTTGATGAGATCGGCAAAAGCGTCGGTCAATCCATTGTAGCCGACCGCGCCTTCTTTTTCGGCGATTCTTTCGGCAATGAAAGCCCCATTTTTGCCGCAGTTGTTCGCAATGGCCGTCGCAGGGGCAAAACAGGCCTTGGCGACGATCTCGACGCCGATGGCCTCGTCCCCAAAGACTTTGAGCTGTGCAAGGGCTTTTGATGCGCGGATCAGGGCCACGCCGCCGCCGGGCACGATGCCTTGGGCCACTGCAGCGCGGGTCGCATGAAGGGCGTCTTCGATGCGCGCCTTCTTCTCATTCGCCTCCGTCTCCGTGACGGCGCCCACGTTGACGACAGCTACGCCGCCGGCTAATTTCGCAAGCCTCTCTTCCAGCTTTTCCCCGTCATACTCGGAGAGGTTCGGCTGGGCAAGCTCGCATTTGATCTGGGCGATCCGGTTTTTGATCTCTTTCGCTTTGCCTGCGCCATTGACGATCGTCGTCTCTTCCTTCCCGATCTTCACCTTTTCCGCGCTACCGAGGACATCGAGGTCTACCTCCTCGATATTGAGTCCGACCTCATCGGAGACGACTTTAGCGCCGGTCAGGATGGCAATGTCTTCGAGCATCGCCTTGCGCCGATCTCCGAATGAGGGCGCCTTGACCGCGCAGACGGGAAGGCCCCCTTTCACCTTGTTGACGACCATAGTCGCAAGAGCTTCCCCTTCGACATCATCAGCGATGATGAGGAGCGGGCGCGATTTTTTTTCCATCGCTTTTTCTAAAATCGGAACCAGTTCTTTCGCGCTGGAAAGCTTTTTGTCGGTGATCAAAATCATAGGGTGGTCGAATTCGACCGACATCTTTTCCCCGTTCGTGATGAAATAGGGCGAAACGTACCCCTTATCGAATTGCATCCCTTCGACGACATCGAGGATTGTTTCCGTCCCCTTCGCCTCGCCGATCGTCACGATTCCGTCTTTGCCCACTTTCTGCATCGCATCACCGATGATCGACCCGATGTCGGGATCGTTATTGGCGGAAATGGAGGCGATCTGCCGGATCTCCTCCGGCGTCTTGACCGGCTTTGCGAGCTTATCGAGGGCGTCTTCGATGGCCTTGACCGCTTTGTCGATCCCTCTTTTCAGATCCATAGGGTTCGCGCCTGCCGCCACATTCTTCACCCCTTCGGCGAAAATCGCTTCTGCGAGGACGATCGCTGTGGTCGTCCCATCGCCCGCCATCTCGGACGCTTTCGAAGCCGCTTCCTTGACGAGCTGGGCCCCCATATTTTCGTATTTGTCTTTGAGAACGATTTCTTTAGCTACCGTGACCCCGTCCTTTGTAGAAAGCGGAGATCCGAACCCTTTCCCGATCACCACGTTGCGCCCTTTTGGGCCCAAGGTCACGATGACGGCTTTTGCGAGAGTCTTGACCCCTTTCAGGATCGACTTCAGCGCATCTTCATTGAATTGGAGCATCTTTGCCATAAGCCGTTCTCCTTAATTATATACAGCTAAAACATCTTCTTCCGAGAGGATCAGGTACTCCATCTCATCCACTTTATATTCAGTGCCCCCATAAGAGGAGAATAAGATCTTGTCGCCGACTTTGAGATCCATCCGCTGGAGCTTTCCATGGTCGTCTATTTTACCTGGCCCGACCGCTATGACTTTTCCTTCGCGGGGTTTTTTCTGGGCGCTTTCAGGAAGGAGGATGCCTCCCTTGGTCTGTTTCGCATCTTCTCTTTGAACCACGACTCGATTGCCCATCGGATTAATTTTTTTCTTTGCAGACATACAATGCCTCCGTTGATTTTTTGAGCAATCATAGGAAACCCAACCATTTTCTGTCAATTTTTAGCAACCCGGCAGCCGGAGCGCTAATCGGCACCTGAACCTCAAGTGTGTGAAAAATTTCATCAGCGCAGAGGGAGATGGAGGTAGAGAGACGCAGAGAGGGAGGAAAAGGCTCGCTGCCAGAGGCAGCGAATATGGCTACACGTAACCTTCATCCAAACTAGCTGTTCGCCGAAGGCGAGGAGATAGTCATTTTTTGCCTCTGCAAAAAATGACTTTTTCTAATCTCTCTCTGCGTTCTCTCTTCCTCTTGCATTCCCTCTGCGCTGATGAAAGTTTTCACACACACGAGGTCAGATGCCGGTTCACTCATACATCAGGTAGAGCTTCCTTTTCTCCAAAAAAGCCTCTCTTTCAGCCTTTTGGAAGTCGATGAGCTTCCACGCAGGGTATTTTTCCTGCTGGATGATTTCATAAACGGCATCGGTTCCGTTCGCTTTGCAGAAAAGCTCTTTGCGCCCCTTCCCGATTTCTCCCATCCCCTTGTTGAATTCGGCGGGATAAAGGCTTTTGAGAAGGCCGATCATCAAATATTGGATCGAAAGCGGCCGGAAAATCTTAACGTCGGTGATTTGGATCAAAACTCCCTCGCAATCAAGGCCTTTGAACTTCCCGTAAAAAGGGCGGAAGTGGTAGGGCTGGAACCGGACGCCCGGCAGTTTTTGGTGATTTAGCGCCGCGGCAAATTCGGTCGCTTTGATCCAAGGGGCTCCAACGATTTTAAAAGGCAAAGTATATCCGATTCCGATGCTCACAAGCTCAAGCTCTCCGAGCAGCCCGGTCACCGGGTAAAAGAGCGGGGTGTCGGGCTCCGGCACGTTCGGACTCGGAGGAATCCATGCCAGCCCCGTATCGCGGTAGGTCATCGACCGCTTCCAGCCCCTCATCGGAATGACAAGAAGCTTGCCCCCCACCTTGTACTCGGCATTAAAAAATTTGGCCAGCTCCCCGATCGTCATCCCAGGGCAATAAGGGACGTTGATGTAGCCGATAAAAGAGCGCCGCTCATCGTTTAGCATCGGCCCGTCGACGACGAGGCCGTTGATCGGGTTGGGACGGTCGAGGACGACAACCAAGATTCCCGCCTTGACTGCCTCCTCCATCGCATAATAGAGCGTCGTCTGGTAGGTATAAGCCCTCACCCCTGTGCATTGGATATCGTAAACGATTGCGTCCAGCCCAGCGAACATCTCTTGGCTCGGCCTTCTATGCTCGCCGTGCAGACTGTACACCGGAATCTCGGCCTCTTTGCCGTGAGAGACTTTTTCCGCAGCGTAGTGATGCCCTTTTAAGCCGTGTTCGGGAGAAAATAGCGCGGCCACCTGAATCCCGGCCTCTTGAAACCGGGAGAGCGTCGAGCGCATTTTAGAATCGATACTGGTCTGGTTGACGATCAGGCCGACCTTTTTCCCCAATAGGGGCTTAGCGCCCTCCTCGAAAAAAACGTCAACGCCTAAAGAGACTTTTGCAAAAAGGGAGGTGGTAAAAATGAAAACAAAGAAAACCCGCATCGGTTCTATCATACCAAAGAATTGCTTCCCTATGCTATAGGTATCTATATAAGAGCGTACCCTCATGACCTCGTCTTTCCTCGAAGAAGCAAGTGTTCTGCTCGATCGCGTCAAGGGCCGTCCCTTGCGCCTTGCCGAACGAAAAAAAATGGCCATTGAGCTCGCCGAGCTCATGCTGCAGGAAGCTTCCCGCACGATGACCTCGCAGGAAAGGGAGATCCAAGAGCAGCTCTCGAGGCTCATGCGCGATCCGGCGGGCAAGGCCTTTACGATGGCGATGACCGACCAATGTTTTCGCAGCCATACGAATCGGCGCATAGCCGATCAGATGATCTATCTTTTGAATCAGATCGGAGTGCCGCAGTATCTCGATTGGGTCAAGCGCCTCGAGCTCCATTTTTTCAAAACCTTGGGTCCTTCGGTCGCCCAGTTCCTCGTGCCGGTCGCGACCCACACGCTCCGAAAAGAGACCTCGCGGGTCATCTTGCCAGGCGAAAGCGCCCTCTTAAATAAACACTTGGCCGAACGGAAAAAGCAGGGCGTCCAGCTCAATTTGAACCATCTCGGCGAAGCGATTTTGAGCGAATCGGAAGCAAAACACCGGATGCAGTTGTATTTGGAAGACTTGAAAAATCCGGGGATCGATTATATCTCGGTCAAGATTTCGACGATCTTCAGCCAAATCAACTTGATCGATTTCGAAGGGACGGTCGACAAAATCGCCGATAGGCTAAAAAGTCTCTACCGCACCGCGATGAGATACCCAGTCGCCCGCTCCGACGGCACCACGAAAGCGAAATTCATCAACCTCGATATGGAAGAATACAGGGATCTCCATTTGACGGTCGCCGCCTTCCAGCAAGTTCTGAACGAGCCAGAATTTTCCGACTACTCCGCTGGGATTGTGCTGCAAGCCTATTTGCCCGATTCCCACAATATCCAAAAAGAGCTCACCGAATGGGCCAAAAAACGGGTCGCAAGCGGCGGAGCCCCGATCAAAATCCGGATCGTCAAAGGGGCGAACCTCGCCATGGAGCAGTTCGAGGCCTCGCTCAAGGGCTGGCCGCAAGCCCCCTACACGACAAAACTCGAAGTCGACGCCAACTACAAGCGGATGGTGATCTACGGCTGCATCCGGGAAAACGCCCGCGC
>CAYTXY010000076.1:0-7648 GCA_964441355.1 uncultured bacterium | reverse complement strand
GATGGTCGATGGCGCCAAGATCGAAGTGCTGAAAGCAGCGATCACCGATGTGCAGTCGGGCGGGCAAGAAGAAGAATCCAAAACCCACGCTACGACTACGATCGAGTCTTAAATTTCAGGCTGTCGATCGGCTCTCCGCTTGAGTCGATGGCTTCGATTTTTGCCGATTCTTCGCTGACCTCTATCATGAAGACGTTGTTTATCGTCTTATGTTTGGCAAGATACCATGCATCATGAGACCGGCGCGGCAGCGCTCCCCAGCATCCATCTCCTAAGTAGACAACCCCTCTCTCATCAGCCTTGTTCCCCCTGATCGGAACCGTCCGTTTGTAGGCGTGGTTGTGGTGCTCGAAGGCTGCCTGGAGGTTGTAGCGATCGAAGAGAGGACACCAATGGGTCCGGATCTGTTCAGAGGTCTTTCCTGTGTTTGCATAGAAGACGCTGGGATAGGCCGCTACATGGTAGACGGCGAATTGGAAAGGAACATCTCTTCGTTGCCCGAGCGCGCTCTCGAGCCATTCAGTCTGGGCGCCGTCAAGTTGTTCAAAGTGGCCGGAATCGAGCAGGATCAGGCTTAAATAAGCGCCGAAGTCGACCGCTCGATAGAGGTGCTTTTCAGGGAAGGCGAAAAGAGCGAAAAAAAGCTCGGAATTAATGGGCAAGAGATCGTGGTTCCCCGGGACGACGAGGAACGGGATCAGCCGCCCATCTTCGGTCATCATCTCCTCTTTCCAACGCCCAAGAAATGAGAACCACTGTTTTTTTGCAATGAGGCAGCAGGGGAAAGGGTGGCTGTTTATGGCATAGGCGATATCTCCGCCGATCACAACGAAGAGCGGGTCTTTCGCTCTTACAGTGCGGCACATCTTCCCAAAGAGCTCAGGCATCTCATAAAGATCCCCGCCGATACAGAAAAGGAGGGGTTTATCCAAGATCTTGGGAGCGGTTCGGAACTTGTAGATCGCGGGGTCCGCATCCAGCCGGAACGAATACTCCGTATCAGGAGTCAGATGAGTGAGAAGGAGCTTATGGACCAGCCGGTCTCCTAGCTTGAGATGGGAGCCTGTCGTAGATCTCCACGGTCCCCCGAACTCTTGGAGCTCGACCCTGTCGCTTTTTTCCGTGAGCGGAGTATGCCATTGGATCGCCATCGTCGTTGTGGGATCGCCATACCAGCTTAAGTATAAAGCGGCAATCTCAGCGGCAAGCGGCCCGGCGAACAAGGCGAAAAATAGGAATAGGGCCCACATCGCCTCAAACTAGCAAAGCGGTTAGTTTTTCCAAAATCTGCGTTTGCTGGGAGATGACCCGATCGATGTCGCCGGGTTCCACTTCCCTTTGAGAGAGGAGCGATAAATCGTAGATCCCTTTTGCCATCTCGGCAGCGACCGCAGGCTGTCTCTCTTTAAGCTTGGCGATCAGGTGGATCAACTTGCTGTTCGTATTGACGATGAAGGTTTTTTTCGGATGGTAGGGAGAGGCCGATTTTCCTTGGGTCAGGGCCATGTAGTCCCGCATCCGCCTCTGGTTCTCATCGAGGACCAAAAGGGCAGGAAGTTGGTCGGAGCTTAGGCTTTTCGCTTCGATTTCCAGATCTTGTTTGCCTAAAGCTGCGCGCATAAAATCAGCGATTCTTCCCGCTTCGGTTTTGCCGTCTGCGTCGAGGAGCGTCTTTTCCCGCGAGGCGTCTAAGAGGCTCTCATCCATTGACCCGTCGATCCTTTGGAATTTGCAGGAGTATTTTTCTTCAAGAAAACTGATAAGGGCAGTATCGATTGGCGAGCTTGCGAATAGAATCTCGATCTTTTTCTCTTTATACATCTGTAAAAGCGGCGAGGCGTGGTCTGATGTGGCGTAATAAATCTTTTTTTCGGAGCTTCTCTCTAGGCACTCTCCGACGGTGGTCCAATGCCCCTCGCTATTTTTCCAAATGAGGAGATCTTTAACCCTCTCGTAAAATTTCTCATCTTGGAGGATTCCCAGTTTGACGAACATCTCGATCTCCGGCCAAGACTCGATGTATTTGTTTTTTTCCGTTTTGAAATGGAGGGAGAGGCGGTCGGCGATTTTTTTCGCGATGTGGGCACTCAGCTGCCGGACGTTCTGGTCTACTTGGAGGTAGGACCTCGAGACGTTGAGCGGAATATCAGGGCTGTCGATGGCCCCTCGAAGGACCATCATGTAGTCGGGAAGGATCTCTTTGCTCGTGTCGGATACGAAGACCCTGTTGCAAAAGAGCTTGATCGTACTCTCTTGAGAGTCAAAGCGGCGGTGGATCTTTGGGAAGAAGAGGATGCCTTTTAAATGGAAGGGGTAGTCGACGTTCAAGTGGACCCAGAAAAGAGGGTCTGGATCGAGCGGGAAAAGCTGGCGATAGAATTCGATATATTCCTGATCCGTACACTCAGCCGGTGGCTTTGCCCAGAGCGGCGCCTTATTGCCGAGCGGCTTGCCATTGAGCGAGATCGGAAACGGCATAAAACTGCAATAACGGAGCAAAAGTTCGCGGAGTTTCGCCTCTTCGAGATATTCGAGGCAGCTTTCGTCGAGATGGAGGGTGATCTCAGTGCCCCTCTTCGAGCGCGCTCCTGCGCCGATGGAGTAGTTGGAGGTGCCATCGCAGCTCCAAAAAACGGCTTCCGAGTCCGCAAGGTAGGAACGGGTGTCGATCTCCACTTTGGATGCAACCATGTAGGATGAGTAGAACCCCAAGCCGAAATGACCGATGATGGCTTCCTTGTCCTCTTTGGGCTTGTATTTCGCGACGAACTCTTCGGCTCCGGAAAAGGCGATCTGCGCGATGTACTTTTCCACCTCTCCTTCGGTCATCCCGATCCCTATGTCGGCGATCTGGATCGTCTTTCTCTTTTTGTCGATGGATACCGAGATCTCGAGATCCCCATCGATGGCTTCCCCCTGGTCTTTGAGGATGCGGACTTTATTCAGAGCGTCAGTGGCGTTGGAGATGAGCTCGCGGATGAAAATGTCTTTTTCGCTATAAAGCCATTTTTTGATGATGGGAAGGATATTTTCCGAGTGGATGGAGAGTTGATTATTGCGCATATTTCCTCATTTTGGACGCTGAGTATTGTGGATAACGGCCGTTTTGTCAAGGGACAGGTCGGTCGCTGAAGCCAAGCCATTGTCATAAAAAATTTTCTCATCATCCTATCTCTGTGCTTGTTCTCCAAGTTGTTCAAGCCGTTGGGGTTCGAGTTTTTTAAACCATTCATCCTGAGACAGGTCATCAAACGCTAACTTGGCAAATCCTTGAGCCTTGATTTTGTAAATCTCGGCTAATTCTTCGTAAACCAAGCCCCGGATAGAAGGCAGCATGGCAGCAGGGATATCCAAAGCATTCCGTTTCCTCATGGAATCATAATCTTTGAGTAAGGGGAGTAAGATGTTCAATGCCTCGTCCGTACGACCGAGTAGGCGTAAAGCTTTGCTAACGGCCCATTTCGCTACTCGAATATTGGGGAGATTTCCTTCTTGTTCTCGAAAGTGTTTTGCTCTTTCTAGAGCGGAAAGAGCTTGCTCATATTGCTTCACCTCGATGTAAGCGTGTCCCAGGTTATTGTAAAGGCTCCCTAGCCACATACGGGCACGCGGAATAGTCGAGCGTTCGCATAGTTGAATGGCTAGTTCATTCCATTTGATTTTTTCATTCGCCCCCTCAGCTGCGATTGCAATCATATGTGCGGCATTGCATGTGTGATAGTCAAGATCATGTGCCTTGGCTACATCGAATGATTGTTTGAAAAAGGGTCGCGCAGCTTTCAATTCGCCTTTTTGCATTAGGGTTCGTCCGCGTTCCAAAAGGATCCGTGTTCGAGCCACATGATCCTCAGCCGTAAGAAATTTTTCCGCAGTATCGAGTGTTGCATTTGCCGCATCGAAGTTCTTTTGCATTGCCTGAGCCAATGCGATCTGAGAGAGGATTTGCATATAGATCGATTTGTGGTGAATCGCTTGTGGCAGCAGAGCTGTGAGCTTTTTTTCGATTTGAACGGGATCGCCCACGAATAAATCATCGAAATTTTCAAGTGTTGCAGGAATTGTGGATTGGGTGTTGTCGATCATTGTACCAATCGGGTTACTAGAACTTGAACGAGAACAAGAGGATATAATCATAAATGAAACCAGAATTGTTGTCACATAACTGTTTATGTTTAAAGTATTTTTTAATTCGATTAAAATAACCTTCCCTTTTCTGCCGTATAAATCAGACTCGATCCAGCTTTCCAAGACACTGCGGCTCCATCCCCCATCGATGGCTTGTTGGACATACCATAAGCGTTGAACTCTGTCTTCAATCTTATCGAGAAGAAGCATGTTGTGGCCCCAGGGAATTTGCGCAGCAGCTGCTGCGTAATTGGCATCTGGGTAGCTCTCTGCGAATTCCCGCATATACTGAAGATTTCTAACTGAAAATCCGGAAATATCGGGAAAGTCGTCTTTTAAGACTCTTGCTCTTTCGCAAAATAGAATACTTGTTTCATAGACGGATTACAAGAACAACCGACTCGAATGAGAGAGGTTGAGATTTAACAATTAAAACTTTACCTTTATAGGTATGAGAGTTTTTGCGGCGCAAATCAACCCCACGATCGGGGATTTGGAAGGGAACACCCATAAGATCTTAGCGGCTCTTCAAAGAGCGAAACACCGAAAAGCGGATATCGTCCTTTTTCCCGAGCTGACCCTTTCGGGATATTTCCCGGATGATTTGCTTCTAGACGATGCCTTCATCGACGCCTGCTTTGAAAAATTGGAAGAGATCCGCCAAGCCACAGGGGGGCTTTTCGTCTGCGTCGGCTTGCCGAGAAGAAATCCTGAGCGGAAAGAAAAATTCCTCTTCAACAGCGTCGCTTGCTTTGCCGATGGGAAACTCCTCGGCTACAAGAACAAAACTCTTCTTCCGACCTACGACGTTTTTGACGAGCGGCGATATTTCGAGCCCGGCAGCGAGGAGCCGATTTGGGAATATCTGGGCCACCGGATCGCCGTCACGATTTGCGAAGATGTGTGGCAGCACTCCGGCACCGTCGGCTATACCGAGTACCGGTGCGATCCCGTCTTGGAGTTAAAAAAAGAAAGGCCCGATCTTCTTCTCAACCTTTCGGGATCTCCCTATTATTTCAACCGGAAGGACGTGCGCCTTTCGGTGTTTCAAGCAGTGGCCAAGACCCTCGGTTGTCCCGTGGTGCTTTGCAATCAAGTCGGAGTCAACGACCAGCTCGTTTTCGACGGCCACAGCCTCTACCTCAATGAAAAGGGAGAGCTCATCCAGATCGCCAAAGGCTTTGCCGAAGACGACCTCGTGGTCGATCTCAACACCTATGCCTGCGCCTCCGCCCTGCCCGAAAACGGGATCAAGGATCTTTACTCTGCGCTTCGTTTAGGAGTGCAGGACTATCTCCACAAGCAAGGATTCAAAAAGGGGATGGTGGGGCTCTCCGGCGGGATCGATTCGGCACTCGTCGCTTGCATCGCTAAAGAGGCTTTGGGCGCGGAAAACGTTCTTTGCGTAGGACTGCCGTCGCGCTACTCTTCGCCTGGAAGCGTGCAGGACGCTGAAGAGCTTGCAAAGCGTCTCGGCGTAGAGTTTAAGGTCATTTCGATCGATCCTATTTTCCAATCGTATCTCGATCTCTTGGAGCCGATGTTCGAGGGCCGCCCTCTCGATATGACCGAGGAGAATCTCCAGTCGCGCATCCGAGGGATGATCCTCATGGCATTCTCGAATAAAGAAGGGTATATCTTGCTCAATACTGGAAATAAGAGCGAGATGGCGATGGGCTATGCGACGCTCTACGGCGATATGGCCGGCGGGCTCGGCGTCTTGCACGACGTCACAAAGCTGCAGGTCTATCAGCTCGCCGCCTTCCTCAATCGAAAAGAAGAGATCATCCCACGGGCAATCATCGACAAAGTCCCCTCGGCCGAGCTCAAGGAGAACCAAACCGATTTCGAAACCTTGCCTCCCTATGAGATCCTCGATCCTGTCATCGAAGACTACATCGAGGAGCGGCTTTCGCCTGTTGACATCGCCAAGAAAAGGAGTTTGGAATTGGGGTTTGTGCAAGACATCGTCCGCAAAATCCACCGGGCTGAATACAAAAGGCGCCAGGCTCCGATCGGCATCCGCGTCACTCAGAAAGCCTTCAGCAAGGGGCGCTACGTGCCGATCGTGCAAAAATGGCGTTGATCAGTTCCATATCGGAGCGATGCCCATTTTTCTCTGCAATTCGGGGACAAAGCGATAGATGGCCTGCTCAGAATCTTCGATTTCATATCCTTCTTTCAGGAGGTTGATTAATTCTTTTTCCGAGATCTTGCGAGGATCTATATTGATTTTTTCTTTGGCTATTTGAGGAGAAGAGCGCCCAGATTTTCTATTTACATATTGATTGATCCTCAGTTCATGTTTTCTGAGTGTGATGGGAGATTGATTGTTTTTAAATATGAATTGATAGGGAGGCCAAATAACATGCTCGACTTGTTCAGGCTTGAAAATTGCCTTTAGAAGAGAGTTTGCTGGCGACCGAGAAGGGGGAAGAGAAAGTTTCACAGTTTCGATGATCAATTTCTTTATATTGAATTGGGCGGCATCGTAATAATCCGTTTCCAAAATAACGGCTGGAAATTCGCTGAAATGTTCGAGGATTTCTCTCAAATCATAGTTTTCGGGTGGGACAAGAAATTCGTTAATCTCTACGAAAATCAGCCAATTTGTTTCATTGCGTGCTTTCATTCTTACTGCATTCTCATAAGCGGGAATTTGCGTGCTCATGACACGCACGCCTTCATCTTTGATGTTTTTAGTGAGATCTGGCCAGTGTATTAGCGTTATTAAACCTTCTTTAATATAAGAATTGATTTCTTTCATGTATCTGTCAGAGCTGCTAATATTATATAAATAAAAATGATCGATCCCGATTAATTTATGATATTCTATCCATTCTTTGATAAATTTTGCCTCATTATTAAAAACGGAACAGATTGAAAAGTTGTATTTTTTAGAATGAAAATTCGTTGAGTAGAGATAGGACCCTAAAGAATGAAAAATCAAAAATAAAAGAATTCTAAACGGACTCATGAGTCTCCTTTACTGCAATCTGAATACTGATATATTGGCATACATCGCCGTAGCATTTCCAAGATTGTTCTTCAGAGTAATAGCGCCGCCGCCCGTGTTGTTTTGGATTGTTAATATTGAGCCAGCTGACATGCTAACAATTGTTGTCATAACAATGTACTCATTGGTAGCAATGGTAGACACTCTTTGATAGGCTGGCGGTGGAGCCGCTTGCCCATTGATGAGTAAATCCATCGTTACAATCATTGCGGATTCAAACCCCCAAGTGACCTGATAAATTCCCCCATTTGCCACCCTCAATCCATTTCCTGACAATGTTACACTACTCGAATTGTTCGGATTTGCGTTATTGAACGGCACTAATGCTGTATTTGCCAATGAGGTCGATCCTGCCGCCGATGTTAAATACACCATCCCAAAATCGCCAATTGACCCTCTCGGACCCGTTGGCCCAGTAGGCCCAGTAGGTCCAGTTGGCCCAGTTGGCCCAGTAGGTCCAGTTGGACCAGTTGTCCCAGTTGGACCAGTTGGGCCAGTAGGGCAAGA
>CAYTXY010000075.1:0-7728 GCA_964441355.1 uncultured bacterium | reverse complement strand
AATGGGGTAAAAACAGGAGTATATGTTACCCGATTGCCGAATAGGGGGCAAGAGGCCATAATAGGGGCCATGTTTCGGTCCCTACACCTAGAATTAGCTAAATGGCATTGGGAGCGGCAGCTCGCCCCCGGCGATACGGCGATCGACGCGACTTGCGGCAATGGGCAAGACACCCTTTTTCTTGCGAAATTGCCCCTGTCCGCTCTGTTTGCCTTGGACATCCAGCTCTCTGCCATCGAAAAGACCCGCAAGCGCCTCACGGGGGAGCTATCGGACGAGGAGCTAAGACGGGTCCATTTATGCCACATGCCGCACGATGATTTGCGTAAATTGCCGGTCGAGAAAGCCCCTCGGCTCATCGTCTATAACTTGGGCTATCTGCCCGGCGGCGACAAATCGATTACGACAAAAGCCGAATCGACCTTGGCGAGCATCGATTCAGCCCTCTCGATCCTAGGAGACGCGGGGGCGGTTTCCATCACCTGCTATCCGGGGCATGAGGAGGGGAAAAAAGAGGAAGAAGCGGTGCTTGAGATGGCCTCCTCTCTTCCAACGGACCGGTGGGAAGTGCGGCATCACCGGTGGCTCAATCGGCCCCGCTCGCCGAGCCTGCTTTGGATACGTTTAAAAGATGCCGCGCCTCATCCATGAGATAAAAGCTGCCGCAAATCACTTCGCGCACATCCATTGATCCTATCTCCTCTTGCAAAGGCCCTCCGCCAAGAGGGACAAAACGGGGATGGGTATTGACAAAACTGATCTTGGCGGCTAAGGGCCGGATCAGATCCAAGCAGGTTTGCCACTGTTTATCTTTTGAAAAGGCGACGATGAAATGAAATTTTTCTTTCGGAAAATGGATTTGGAGCGCCTCTCTTAGCCGGGCAAATGCATGTGGATTGTGGGCAGCGTCGAGAACGGTATTGCCGATGATTTCAAAGCGGCACGCTGGCCGGGCTTGAATCCCCGCTTCAATCGATCTAACGGATAGGCCTAGGCGGCGCATGGCGGCGGCGGCGATGCCGCTATTTTCCGCATCGTAAAATCCCGAAACCGCAGAAACCGCCTCAGCATGGGGGAAAAACGGCGCTGCGCTCGGGCCCGCAATGAATGGGATTCCCGTTTTGGCAATTCCTCCTTTCTCTTGCGCGATTTTTTCTAGCGTATCGCCTAAAATCTCCATGTGGTCGTATCCGATCGAAGTGATGACGGAGATTTCCGGTTGGATCACATTCGTCGCGTCAAGCCGCCCTCCCAATCCCACTTCGATCACCGCCCAATCGACCCCTTCTTTTCGGAAATGCAGGAATGCGAGCGCGGTCAGAATATCGAAAAACGAATAGGTTTCAGAGCGGTGGCGAAATAGGGCAGATAGATGAAAGATCATCTCCTTTTCGGAAATCTCCTTCCCGTCAATCCGGATCCTCTCGCAGACGTTTGAGATGTGGGGCGAAGTGTAAAGCCCAACGCGAAACCCCTCCGCTCGGAGCCCTTCGGCGATCTTAGTCGCGACGGACCCTTTGCCGTTCGTGCCGCCGACATGGACTGAGCGGAAGGCCCGGTGAGGAGATCCCAATGTCCGGTCGAGCCTTTGGAACGCGTCGAATGTTTTGACCCCTCGCCCCGGCATGGCGAGCAGCTTCTCGATGAGGGATGCTGTCATCGGGCAAGAAGCCGGTTGAAAGTTTCCTCTCCCACCCAAGAGGAGCCAAGGGGAATATTTTTCATGTCGCTGTGGTAATCGGAGCCTCCCGTAGCGATCCATCCCCGCTCTTTTGCGAGTTTTACCCAGGGGAGCTCCAGCTCTTTCGGCAGGTTGCCGTAATAACATTCGATGCCATCGAAAGAGCAAGTGAGGATCTTTTTCAAAAACGATTTCCTTTTATAAAAATGAGGATGGGCCAGGACCGCTTTGCCTCCTCCCAAACGAATCTGGCCGATGACCTCTTCTGGCGTGTACTTGAAGCCCGGAGCATAGCAAGGAGCGCCTTCTTTCAAGTAACGCTCAAAGGCGTCTTGGATCGAGCCTACATATCCTTTCTTTACCATCAGGGCGGCGATATGGGGCCGGCCGAGCGTCTTTGAATTCAGAGCGGCAAATTCCTCCTCTTGAAGAAAGAAATTCATTTTCTGCAGTTTCCTTAAGATTTCTCTGTTTCTTTCGGCTCGCCTCTCCTGGATTTCCTGAAGAAACTTGGCAAAGGAAAGCGAGGTAAGATCGTAGCCGTAAGCGAGAATGTGGACGGGTATCCCCTCGAGCTCGGATGAAATTTCGATCCCCGGTAAAATCCGCAGGCTCAGTTCTTCGGCTAAAGAGAAAAGCTCTGGCGTATAGGCGGCCGAGGTATCGTGGTCGGTGATGGAGAGTCCTTGAAGATTTAGCTTTTTTGCTTTCCTTAAGAGCGATAAAGGCTCTTCGGATCCGTCGGAACAAGTGGAATGGCAATGGAGATCGGCGCGGAAATCACTCATGAGAGGGCCCTACGATTCTGATTTCAGGCTCAAGATGGACTCCTGTTTTCTCTAGCACCTGTTTTTGGACGGCTGCAATCAATGAGAGGACATCTTTTGCGGTAGCGTCTTTCCTATTGATCAAAAAATTAGCGTGGACCTTTGAAACTTCGGCCCCGCCGATCGAAAATCCCTTGAGTCCAGAGCGCTCGATCAATGCTCCCGCGCTGCCACCCACGGCGGGGTTGCGGAAAATGCATCCAGCGCTTTTCTCCTTTGTGGGCTGCGTCTTCATCCTGTAATTTACGATCTCGAGCTGCCTTTGCCTGGCATCAGATCCGATCGCAAGCTCAAAAGTGGCAGAGAGGATCGCGCCCTTCATCTTTTGAAAGGGCGAGCTTCTATAACCAAATTCCAGGCTCTCTTTAGAAAATTCTCTTCGATTGCCACGGCTCTCCAAGTAGAGCACTTTGGAAAGGGGCTCGCATGTTTCTTTGCCGCTCGCTCCCGCATTCATAAAGACGGCTCCCCCGACGCTTGCCGGTATTCCCGACGCGAATTCAAGGCCTTTAAACCCCATGCTTGCCGTTTTAAACCCGAGGAGAGAAAAACTTGCGCCGGCGCCAGCCTCTACACAGGCCTTTCCTTCCCAACTGATGAAATCGATCCGGTTCTGAAGGACAATCCCATCGAAGCCGGCATCGTCGAAAAGGCAATTCGATCCCTTGCCCACAACAAAAAATGGGAGGCTGTATTTGTTTGCGAAGGCAAAAGCCTCTTCCATTTCTTCCGCAGTCTGAATGGCGGCAAAAAGAAAAATGGGGCCGCCGATTCCAAAGGTGGAAAATTCGCTAAGGCGCCGGTTGCGTTGCCAGTTCAAGCTCATGTTTTTGGACGACATCCAGGATCGCGTTCACGAAATCGGCGCTTTCGGGGGTTCCGAATTTGCGCGTCAAGCGGATCGCTTCGGCGATCGCGATTTTATTGGGGAGAGTTGCATCGAACAGGATCTCAAAAAACCCGAGGCGGAGGGCGCATTTTTCAGCCGATGAGATCCTCTCGAATTGATACTCTTTAGACGCTGCGCGGATCTTTTCGTCGATCACATCCTGGTGCGACAACACCTCTTTCGCGCGCGCGCAAGCGTCTGTTACGGCCCTCTTCGTGACCTTCAACTCTCCCATGAGCATGAGAGCCGTGCTTTCCAATGCCTCAACATCGAACGCGGCGCTGAAGAGGAGCTGATAGACGATTTCTCTAAATTTTTGCGGCGGCAAAGCCATAGCTGTCTCTCAAAGGGTCGCAGTATAGCATACATCGTAAATTTGGGAACCGCCGAACTTGGGGGCTCAAGAAAAAATTTTATTTAGGGGGTATAGTTCAAAATCGGCGAAGTTGTTACATTCATAAATTACTCTAAAATTACTTTAGGAAGCACGTGCTTGGCATATTCCTCGATACCGAGGCGAACGGACTTAATTCCCAGATCCACAAAATTCTCGAGCTTGCCTACAAGATCGTGGATCTGCAGACGGGCATTTTAAAGGACGAATACCAATCGGTCATCGCACAGCCGATCGAGGCGTGGGAAAAAAGCGATCAAGAAAGCCTTAGGATCAACGGCTTCACCTGGCATGAAATCTGCCAAGGAAGGGTGGCAAGGCAGGTTTCTCAACACGTTATCGACAGTTTTTCCTCTCTTGGAATCCGACGGAAACAGGCAGTATTTATCTGTCAGAACCCCTCGTTCGACCGGGTCTTTTTTTCTCAGCTCATCGATCCCGATACGCAAGAGCTTTTGAGCTGGCCCTATCACTGGCTCGATCTCGCCTCCATGTATTGGGCGCTCTCGATGGCCAAAGCCAAACGCAAAGAGGGCCCTTTTCCCTGGGACACGGGGCTTTCCAAAGACCTGATCGCCTCCCGCTATCAACTTCCAGCAGAATCGAAGCCCCACCGCGCGATGAACGGCGTCGCCCATCTCCTTCTCTGCTACCAAGCTATCGTCGGATTCCCGGCGTCTCGATCGGTTTAAACGGTCGGGTCGGACTGGAATTGCCGTATGACGTCCCAAGAAACCTGTTCTATCGGCATCTTGACTAGCATTTGGATTAGGTCGACATTCAGTTCTAGGGTGCGAGGGATGATTCCAAAATCTGGGTCTTTTTTCGCTTCTTCTAAAGTAAGCGGCCTTGCAACTTTTACCCATTTATTGATCGTTGCTTGAGCTTTTACGTGGTGCATTTTATGTTGTTTAATAAGAAGAGATTTCAAAGCTTTCTGATTCACAACGTTCGGATCCTTCATTAGGTTAGCATAGGCGGTGGCAAAGGGACGGCCGCCTTTCATTAATTTATCTACTAATTCATCCGATAAGGGACTTGCATCCAACGGAAGTACATTGTAAGACTTGACAAGGTGGGTTTCGATCTCCTCTTTTGTTGCGCCATCTGGTGAGAAGCCAAAACCAACATATTTGATTTGTTTTGGATTGCTTACGTCACTGATCGCAAGACTAAAATCACCAGCTAATCCTAAAGAATAAAAATGTTTAACTGCATAGTCATTGACATTGAAGGCCCCTGTTAACTGTCCGACCGCAGGGACTCCCGTGGCTTCTTTTCGAAAATATTTCAATGGATCGAGCGTCTCACCCAGTGTCAATGGATAAACTGAGGACTACCCGAATAGTTTATTAAATTTCTCTGATCCCAATGTTTGAAGCAGCGCCTGATATTGTCCGATTTGGACGACCATCAAACAGGTCATCATGGCGAATTTTTTTTCATTCAATAAGGCATGAATAGCTTGAGAGGGTTCTACTCCATGCTGAAGTTGAAGAGTGTATGGATCGTAACCCAAGGGGGCATCGCTTTTTGGCACATATCTAAAAAGTTCATTCGGTGCATAGGCATGATAAAAACAGTGATTGCGCTTTAGAAATTCCATACACTGAGCAGCTTGAGGGTTTCTAGCAGCTACACTTTCTAAGGCTCTGTAATAATCGCCCCTATACCAAATCCCCCCGTTTAGCAGCTCCAACTGCGTGCTGTAGTTTTGCTTGCGATAAAACCTGTCTTTAGCAATCGCCTGAACAGTTTCCGCTATCGTTTTTCCCAAAGTAAGGCGTAGCTGTTCTTTCTCTAGATCCTGATTTGTTGCTTGTGTTTGCTGTTCTATCTCAGAAGTTACCATTGGTTCTCGATCTGAATAGCTAATATAAGGCTGCAAGCTTAATGAAGAATCAACTGAATTCGTGGATTTATTACTCATTATTTGTATTAATTTCGAATAATTTTATGCTATATGTAATTAAAAATAAAATAGAAAAAATACCAAAATTCAGAAATTCCGATAAAAAATCGTAAACTACTGAAGTTTAGATGGTTTTACATACGAAAAAGATCTTATTATCCTTCCAGAGGGATCTTCGTATCCCTAATAACTATTCGGCTCGAGCTGCACCTTGCCGCGGAAGATATGATAGACGTAAGCTCCGTATGCGATGACGAGCGGGATCCCAATCACGACGATCGTTAGAAGGATTTTCAAAGTCAAGGGCGATGACGCCGAGTTCGTTACCGTGAGGCTGTAGGCGTTCGCGTCGAGGCTCGATCGCAAGATCATCGGATAGGTGCCGAGCGGAAAAAGAAGGAGCAGAAGGGCGATCGAGAGGCAAGAGAAAATAAAGGCCCAGCCGTCGGAGCGCTTATGGACAAGCCTTGGAACATTTAGGATCGCGAGCAAGGCCAAGAGAGGGACGACGAGGAGCCACGGGTTTTCCATCATCCTGTGGGTCATGTGGGGCGCCGCCATGAAAGTGAAAAGGGAGAGGAGCGCATAACATCCGATAAAGGCGAAGATGCATCGGGAGATCCAGGGGCGGATCGCTTCATGGAACTTCCCGCTGATTTTCATCGTGAGGAAGATCGAACCGTGCATCATGAAAAGGGCGACCGTCGTGAAGCCGAAGAGGATTGGATAAGGGCGGATGAAGGTAAGCGCGTCGCCTTCGAAGTCTCCATGCTCATTGATCGGGATCCCTTGAATCAGGTTTCCCAAGACAAGCCCCACGCCGAAGGCGATGACAAAACTAGAGATGGCGAAAACGACATCCCAAGTTTTTCTCCAGGAGGGCTGCTTCCTTTTGCTTCTAAACTCGATCGAGACGGCCCGGAAAATCAGTCCTGCAAGGAGCAGCATGACAAAATCGTAAGAGGCCGAAAAAATGGTTGCGAACACATTGGGAAATCCCGCGAAGAGCGCGCCGGCTACGATCACGAGCCACACTTCGTTGCCGTCCCAAATCGGGCCGATCGAATTTAAAAAAAGGCGCCTCTCCTCGTCTTTTTTTGCAAAAAGGAGCAGGCATCCGACGCCAAGATCAAATCCGTCGAGGACGGCGTACATGATGACGGCAAGCACGACAACAAGATACCAAAGAACCTCTAAAACCATGGTTTATCCCTTCGCCGTCCGGTAAAGATCTACGTCTTCCAGGTTTTCCTTTTCAGGTCCATCTTTGATTTTCCGGTCGAGCAAAAAGATGAAGAGGATAAAAAGAACCGTATAGATGACAAGAAACATCCCGATCGACCTGCCCACCTGGGAGGCGACGATCGATTTGGAGACTCCGTCGGCCGTTCGGAGCAGTTTATACACCACCCACGGCTGCCTTCCTATCTCGGCTGTCATCCACCCCACCTGATTGGCGATATGGGGAAGAAAAACGGAAAAAACAAGCCCCCGCTGGAGCCATTTCGCTTTGTCGAATTTTTTTCTCTTCCAATAAATGAGGCCAAGGAGAGTGAGGAGGAACATCAGCGCCCAACACATCACCATCGCATGAAAAGTTTGAAAAACGATTTGGATCGGAGGCCGCTCGTCCAAAGGGATTTGATCGAACCCTTTGACCGGATGGGATGCGTCTTTATAAATCAGGAAACTTAAAAAAGAGGGGATTTTGAGACCCCGGACCGTTTGCTTTTCCGCATCGACCCATCCGAATACGGTAATCGGGGTATGAGGTTTTGTTTCGAAGATCCCTTCCATCGCCGCCAACTTTTCAGGTTGGTTGAAGGCCACTCCGCGAGAGGTCGAATCGGCGGAGATGAGCTGTAGACCTAAAACGACCATCCCTAAAACGAGGCCGATCCTCATGCAGACTCTGGCAAAAGGGAGATGGATTTGCTTGAGGTAATAGTAAGCGCTGATGCTGACCACGAGAAAAATCCCTGAGAGCCAGCATCCCAGGATCACATGGATGAGGCGGTCGACCGA
>CAYTXY010000074.1:0-7735 GCA_964441355.1 uncultured bacterium | reverse complement strand
AAATTCAGGGCGCCTCCTTGCCATATTCCGATTTTTGAATCCCTCTCGGTATAGCCTAAAAAGTCGTTTGAGATACGCGCTGAAGGAGTGACGTTTGAGATGACGCTCGCGGGCGCCAGACGAGGTCACATAATTAAGTTGGATCGATTTGCGCTCTCCCTCGAAGACCGTATGGCCATGCCAGCAATCTTTTGTCACTTTGAAGATCAGGCAATGCCCCGCTTCGGGAGATAGTTCCGCCGCGAAGGGCGCAAGATCCTGCCGGTTGTACAAGACCCTAATCTTTCCCTCAGGCGATGTCCAGCCGGGGTTCAGGTAGAGAAGAAACGTGATCAGCTTATCGGAAGAGTCGACATGGATATGACCGTCCCGTTCGGTCGTATGGCCCCTGACCGTGATCATCGGGGGCCTCTCTTCCAGATCCATCCCGAAGCGCTCGCCGATCGCACGTCGAAGTTCGGGGCTCATCAGTTCTTTCATCAGCAAGTCGAAATCTCCTGAACAGGCAACCGCGCTCAAAGGAAAGCTGCCCCGTTTAGGAAGGGTGGGAAACGATTCGACGACCTTTGCGAGGCGCGATCGAAGGATGACATTTTCGATGATCATGAATGGGTACGGTTCTTTGCGAAGAGGCGCTTTTCGGATCGCGTCGATGTCGATCAATTGGAAAGTCATGGATGAGACTATAGCAAAAGTTTGGCTGGAAGGTCAAATTCACTGATCGAATACATCGACTGTAAAGGGCCAGTCGTCGCATGGCATTTTATGGCCTGGAATTTGAAAAATAACTGTCAAAATCTGGAATTATGTGCCCTTCGGCTGCGAGGACTGATCGATCTGCTTCATATTTTTCAGAAAAACGCTGCATTGCTTCTTCATCGTGCACTTCTAATTTTCCATTGCGCCAAATGGCAGCAAGTTTTTCTGGAGAAAAGAGATCATCGCTCCAGTAGAAATACATTAAATCCGCATAGGCAAAGTAGGCTCCCATTCTCTGTGGGAAAAGTTTCCCTTTTGCTATTGCGTCTTCTGGAGAAGATTGGTAAAACCGAATCACTTGATTACGATGTTCAACGGCTTCTTTACGAAGACCATCAGGACATGAGCAGAGAAGGAGGACAATTTGATATCCATTTTCCTTGAGCTTTGCAAAGAAGTTCGGAATATGGGCTCCTGTTGATGTTGTACCGTAAATGATACTGCGTCCTGCTGATACAGCTTCTTCAAAGAGGGTAAGGACGATGTAGTTAGAACCAGGCCGCCACTTGTCATATGCGTTCTTGATGACTTGGTCATAGTCTTTCGTTTTAGAGATTGCGAGAGGAGTGAGCGATTGGTCGTAATAAGTGTGTACCATGAACTTCAACGTTCGAGGATCTGGGTCTAGATAGACACCAGCTTGATATTCTGGGTGGGTTGAGACAAATTTTTCGAGAATCGTTGTTTTCCGTGCTCCGGGACTGCTGCAGTAGCAAGATAAAAACGGGTATCCGTATTGTGGATGTTATCCAGACAAACACTTCGGACAACTGTGAGATCTTTTTCTAGGAGCTGGACTTCTTTATCCGTATATGTTTCTAGATGTGTAGCAATCATCTGAGGGGTAAAAAATAACTCAGCCTGCAGGCTGATCGAAGCAAAACATGCAAAAATAATGGAAGGAAGTTTCATCGACCACATTGATTGGACAAAGTCTACTTTTAGGTGTCGCCCGTTATTCTTATTTTTGTAAAGAACGGCTAGCCGACCACATCCAAAAGCTTGTCGAAATCGATGTGCTGTTCGACGATCCGGACCGCCTCTTCGATTTTAGGAGTGTCTTCTTTTCGGATCTTCGTCGTGTAGGTGTTGATCATCTTCATCGCGATAAAGCTGCTCAAAGGGATGTAGATCATTGGAATGTCGGCCCGCTTGATCTGGTCTAAGATCGTAACTTTCGGCGGGTGTTTTCCTGTCAGGATCATGCCCACCTTCAAGTCTTTTTCCGGATGTGAAATCTTAGCGTCCCAATAGCGGGTCAATGTCGCCAGGATAATGTCTTCTCGGCTGGCAGGTGTGATGACCAATTGGTTCGGGACGATCAGCGTCCGGTAGGTCTCCACGGAAGAGGCGGCGAGGCGGATGTGCTGGTAATGCTGTAGCGCATGCGCCGCCCCGGTCAAAATCTCGCTCTCGAAGAGCTGCGAAAAATCGGACATCGAAGGAGAGCTTAAGAAGGCGTCGTATGGGATGCAGCCGAGAAGAGGAATTTCCCAACGCTTGAGCGCTTTTTCCATGTATTGGAGGATCATCCCTCTTTTTTCCTCCAAAACGCGGTTCAAGATCACTCCCGCGATGCGCACTCCGTGCTTTTCACATTGGGTGTAATTGAGCGAGAGTTCGTCGAAGCTAGACCCCAGTCCGCCGGACGCGATGAGGAGGACGGGGGATTTCAACAAAGCCGCAACCTGGGCATTGTTGAGGTCGACGATCGATCCCACTCCGGTATGCCCGGTCCCTTCGATGACGGAGATCTTATTTGTCCGAGAGATCGCCTCATAAGAAGCCGTAATTTTATCGACGAGCGACCGGTGGTCTACTTTTCCATCAAGATAGTCCCGCGTAAACCCCTTTGGAAATAAAACGGGGCTCATCGTTTCATAAGCATCCGGCAGATGGAAATGGCTTTTGAAAATCACTACGTCCTTGTCGACATGGACCCCCGTTTCCGTTCCGATGTGTTCTTGCCCCACTGGCTTCATGTATCCAACCGATTGAAGACGCTTCTTGAGTCCTGAAACAAGGCCGAGACAGACCGTCGTCTTGCCGATGTTTTGTCCAGTCGCAGCTACGAAAACCGATTTTTTCTCCATGCAAATGATAATAGTCTGTAAAGGTATTGATTAAAAGATTGAATGAAAAATGATCAATTGTTACAGGCGAGAGAAGAGGTAGTGTATGAAAACGACAATATTGCTCGCGATTTTAGGTTTTTCATTTGTCATCGTTTCGTGCGCAGGCTCCAAATCGGGGATTGCCCCGCAGTATGATGAGCTCGCCAATTGCAAGGAAATAGAGGACAGAGCCGAACCTCTCAAACGGCATAACAAGTGGTGACTTACTTCTTCGGAGGGAAGAGGTCGACGATTTGTTTCATCATGATCTTGATGCCGCCATTGATGATGACATCGTTCGTGAGGACGTGTTCGTAGGCGGCATCGAAAAGCTCGGTGACTTTCGGCATCGCGACATCGACGCCCGTGTCGATGATCCGCTTGGTGATTTTAGCGCCGAGGTACTCGAAACCGGCCGAAGCTCCCGCAGCGCCGATGAGGGCGGGGATCATAGGATAGGCAGGGAAGGCCCTTTGGGCAGCTTCAGAGATGTATTTAGTGGCAATGAAGGAAGCTGCGCCTGAGCTTAGGACCGATGCGCTGAATTTCAGCCATTTTCTTTTCGCAGTGTGGCCAAGGTTATAGACGCTGGCTGCGGAGGCGGCGGCCAAGGCGGTAGCGGCGCTTCCGGCCTCCAGGGAATGGTTGCCGAGACCTAGTCCAAGCAGGAATCCAAGGGTGCCCCCGATTTGGCCAAGCTGCTCGGGCGTCGGACGAAGAAGGTTCTCTTTTTTGGCCTGCTCGAACTGTTTGTAGAGCCTCCAGGCATCCGCTTCCAAAAGGTTTCCTTTCTTTTGCATTTCGTGTAAGACATTTTGACAAGAGCGATTCGATTTCTCTTCTTCATGGCGGGAGGCATGGGTAGCCTGCGGAATGGTTTTTTCGAGCGAGGCAAGGACTCTTTTTTGATCTTTTTCGAGGGACGTTTTCCGGGCGTTGAGAAGAGCGGCTAAGGGCTCTTGGATCTCTTTACTGAAATCGGGGCGAGGGTTAGGCAGGCTGCTATATTGGCTCATTTTGTCGATGAGATCAAAAATTTGCCACTCTTCGATCATATTGAATGAGGCCTTTTTGACATTCTGTTTGATCTCTTCGACGCATTTCCATTTTTTAAATCCCGGCGGCGGATTGTTATGATGAGACAGGGCGAGCTGGTCGATCAATCCCTTATTCTCGCCGAAGAGGCTCTCTAGGGCAGTGAGAGATCGTTGAATGCGGGAGCTTTGTTGGAGGGTCCGGGCCATCGCATCGATCATTTCTTTTAAGGGGATCAATTTGGCGGCTTCAACCTGATCTAGGCTGTCGATATTTTTGAAATGCTCGGCGATCTCATTGATCAGATTGAGAGGCGCTGGAGAAGGTTGATAGGATGCGATCTCTTCGATCGCCTCCCTGATCCCGCTCAGTTCGTGGGCAATGCTGGCATGCCCGGAGTGCTGCTTTTGCAAATTTTGGATTTGCAAGACAAGGTCCATCATTTGGTTCGACCCTTCATAGAGAGGATGGAGGATGCGGAGGATCGCTTCTTGCTCAGCTTTGGGGAGAGTCGCGATTTTCGGCGGAGGGTCTTGCTCGATCGTAATCTTGACCCGCTCTTTGTTCTCGAACGCTTTCAGCACTGAGGCGATCGAGGCAAGTTCAGGATAGATGTTCAATTCGGCGCCATTGGGTTGCTGGAGTTTTTCCCGGGCCGTGTCGCAAATGCGGAGCAGCTCTTCGAAGGTCTCCCGTCCTCGGGATTGATGTTCGGCAAAGATGGCCTTTGCCGCCGTTTCAGCGGCCTCCGTCGCTTTGCCGCTGCCACGCACTCTGTCTTGGACCGATGCTTGGATGACCTGTTTGGAAAGGCTGGCTCCCGCCTGCTTCAAAAGGATTTTCGCTCCCTCGTATTCGACTGCCACTTCGGCCCATTGCTTGTCGGTCATCGGGAGATGGCCGGAGAGCGGCGAGGCGATTGCTTCGAAGATGCTTGCGAACAGCTCTTCGGTATTTTCTTGTTTGGAGAGATAGTCGCAGAGGACGGCAAGGGCTTTTTGGATGCCGAGCTGGATCCCGGTTCTCACTTCCCCGTCGATGCCTGACCAGGGCTGTTTGAGCTTTTCCATCCTAGCTCTGACCTCTTCCGGGGTTTTGCAATCGCCCATATCGATCGTCCAAAGGATTTTCTTCACGATCGCTTCGAAATTTTTGATCCCATACAGCTTCGATGCATCCGTGGACTCCTCTTCCGTTTTTCCTTGGATTTTGGAGATCTGCGCGGTCAACGTTTTCGTCAATGCGAGGAAGAAGGGGATGTTGTATCGTTTCGTCGCCTCCTGCCCCTCGTCGGTGATGTTGAGAAACACCTCCGGAAGGATCTTGTCGCGTAAGATATTCTGGATCGCTTTGTTCAACCATCCATCGAGAATCCCGAAGCGGACTCCAGGAGAAAAGTGATCGACGATCGAAGCGCTCAATTTGCGGTAGAGATCCATCCGGAGCTCTTTGACCGTTTTCCCTGACCCCGGTTCGTCTCTCGGCAGCATGAGGTCGATCGCATTTTTCCTGTAATGGTTCAGGTTCCCCTTTCTCTCGTTATCGTTCGCATAGGTTTCAGCCGCGCCATTATAGACTTCGAAAAAGTTGTCGGCGTCCTCGAGGATGCCATTGATGAATTTTTTTCTTTTCTCCCCGTTTTCCCTGAGGTTGATCCGCAGTTCGGTCAGCATGTTTTTCATATAAGCGTCGATGATTTTCGGCAGCGTCGGGATCTGCCATAGAACCAAATAGATGAATCCCGCTTTAAAACGGCCCCAAAGGCTCATGTTGGCGCCAAAGTGGCTGGTGAAGATGTTCCAGAGCGACGGGTTTTTGGTTCTCGATGCCTCATCGACTAGGCAAAGAAGCGGGGGCCCGTCATTCTCCGGAACGCCAGAGTAGGAGTGCATGGCTTTCAAGATGCTGAGGTACGACACCTTTTCGATCAAAAAATCTAATTTTTTATCTGTGATTTTCGCCATCTCATGAGATGAGGCGGCTTGCTCGATCGGAGAAGAGAAGGAGGCATCGACAAACTGGAGAGGCAATGGGGGAGTGAAGAGCGGCGGCAAAGCCCTTTCAAACGTGCCGATTTTCTTATCGAGCTCAGTTAAGGGCGCCTTTGGATCTTGGGGAAAGGAATGGATATCGAGAAGCTGCCACCTCTCGCCCACATATTGGAGCGGCTGGTTGCATAAAAAAGCCGCGAGATTCTTTGGAGTTTCCGTTAAAACCGTCACAGCGGCGATCGCCCCTTTTGGACCGAGCCACTTCCCCGGCGCATACAGCATCGCGGCGGTCTCAATGGGAAGCTTAATCGCTTTGGGCGTATTGACCCAAGCGTCGATCGTTTTCGTAACGGCAGAGCCGATCCGATTCACGACCCCGTTTACGGCGAGCGCAGCGGAATGGATCATCCTTGAATGCAAAGGAATACTTTGAGGCAAGCCCGTTTCCATTGAGTTTTCTCCTGTTGAAATTATACCGTAATTCGAACTAAATTGGAAACAATGAATTTTTCTTTATTACTGGTGGTAAGGACGTTATGAAAGAATTCGATGAGCTTTTGGACATGGCAGACACCCTGCTGGGCCCCTCGGGATGTCCCTGGGACAAGAAGCAGACCTACGATACCTTAAAGCCTTATATCTTAGAAGAGTTCCATGAGCTGCTCGAGGCGATCGATTTGAAGGACCCTCAAAAAATGAAGGAGGAATTGGGAGATTGTTTTTACGCTTTGGTCTTTTTGGCCAAACTCGCCGAGCAAAATGAAATTTTTCATATCCAAGAGGCTCTCCGAACGGTCTTGGAAAAGATGATCCGGCGGCATCCCCACATTTTCGGAAACGTGAAAGTCGAATCAGAGGGCGACATCGTCCGCAATTGGGAGGAGATGAAGAAGAAAGAGGGGAAGACAAACCCGATCGAGGGGATACCTCCAGGCCTGCCGGCTTTGGCAAGAGCCCAGAAGGTGATCATGAAACTTAGGCGGGCGAAAAAAGCCACGCCTGTTCTTTCAAGCTTGAAGTCCGAAGAGGATTTGGGAGAGAAGCTATTCGATCTGGTTGCGGCAGCGGAGACTTCAGGCTTCGACGCCGAGAGTGCCTTGCGCCGCGCTTGCCTCCATCACGAAAAGAAGTGGTTGTAGGAAGGTCTGTGTTGAAAATGAAACCACAGAGATAAGACACCACAGAGGCGGGGAAGCCCCGCAACCCCAACACGAAAAAAATGGATCTATTTTTTCTTTTTTTCTTCGATCTCGTGCTGGATGTCCTCGTCCTTATCCACTTCATCCTCTTCCTCTTCGTCTGGCGCCAGGAATTCGCGGCAGAGGATATAGATCCCCCCGATCGTAAAGAGTACGGGGAGGAAGACACGCCAGGAGATGTTGTATTGGACCGTGACGAAGGTTCCGACGAAGACGAGGAGGCTCACGCCCATGTCGTAGGTGCGGCCTAAAAGATATTGACGCAGGGCAAGGGGCAGGCCGACTGCCAGCATGAGCCCTGGCCACCACATTTCCGTAATGATGAGGATCGCAAGGCCAATGAGAAAAAGAGCGGTGCTGAGGGCATGAGCCTTTTTCTTGGAAGTGATCGGCTGCGCCATACGTTTTTGTCCTTTGGTTTCATGGTACACGAATGGCTTTGAGGTTAAAACTATTTTTGTTAGAGTGAAGTACATGAACTACTCGGAAATTCAGAAACTTCTTGGCAAGGATGGCGAATCTCTTCTCAAGCACACGTGCAAGACGGTGCCAAAAGAAAAACTCCATTTGCCCGGCCCCGACTGGGTCGATCGCATTTTCGGCGTCAGCGATAGAAATGTCAGGGTGCTGAGGAGCC
>CAYTXY010000073.1:0-7748 GCA_964441355.1 uncultured bacterium | reverse complement strand
AGAGGTAGGCGAAGATCCCCGCGATGAGGGCCATGATCGTAGGGTACCAAATGAGATTATAAATCCAGTTCAGCCAGATGACGATGAGGCTCCATTTTTTTCCGAAAGCCTCCCTGACCCAGATGTAGATGCCGCCTCGGTTCGGCCACCCTGTGCCAAGCTCAGCAGAGACTAAAGCCGTGGGGATAAAAAAGAGGAGGCCCATCAGCAGATAGAAAAAGACGAGGCTGAATCCGTAGACAGAAGAGAAAGTCAAGGTGCGGATGCTGTCGACCGCGATCACATTGATCATGACTAAACGGAATAAGCCAAGCGGCGCTTTAGGAGATATTGAGCTCATGACAATACTACACCTATCAGAAAATCGACTCCTTTGTCAAAAGATTGGGGCCGCTTTATAAAGCGGCCCCACTAAATAAGCGATAACTGGTTCAACTTAGAAATCGAACCGAGCAGAGGCTGTCAACCCGTGCAGATGCAAATCGCCAGGGTAATCGACGAATCCCTGCAGATAGGTGGTAAATAGGCGCATGACATTCTGTTCCCAGAGGAGCATGAAGTCGTAGCGAACGGAAAAGTCGATGTAATAGTTATTGCAGCTGAGGTATTGTCCCCATCCGAGTCCCGCTCCCAATTCGGCAATAGGCCGGACGGCGCCGATACTTTTAACCTTTGTGGTGACTGTCGCCCCTGCAGCGGTAACCTGTTCTTTTTGAGATAGTTTGTGAAATCGCGTATAAAGAAGGCTTCCTGCAGCTTTTCCCTCAAAACGGAATCCTGAAGTGCCTACCATCCAATGCCCTGCCACACCCATATCGGGGCCGACGGCCCATGATTTGGATTGGACGTGTACAAAGGGGACTCCCAAATTGATGTTCAGATTTTGACGGAGGAGCATTCCTCGCAGACCGGCAAAGGGATCGATTGTGAGCTTGGTTCCTTGGTAGAAGGGACGGCTGACCATGAGGTCCAAGATGTCTAAATTCATTCTCCACTTCGAACTCACCGAGGGCGCTGTTAGAGGCGTCGTGGTAAACCAATCTTGACCCGTCCATGCTCCTGGAGCTCCTGAGGGAAGTGCTGGCGCCGTTTGGGTAGTAGAAGTTTTTTGATGCAGCCATGTGTATTCGGCCCAGCCAACCCATCCATCATAATTTGTGTTAAAACCAATACCTGCCTTGAATCCTGGCTTATATTCAAAATTCTGGAAGGCGATGGCACCCGGAGTCACAGGTAAAGTGGCGCTGAGCGGAAGAACGTGGGCTATGTCCATGGAATCCTGAGAAACGTGCCAATAGAGAAAGCTGCCGAAGACATCCAAATCCCATCCACACCCCACGTTTATTCCTGCGGGCGCGTTGTAAGCTGCGCAAAAACATCTTTTATCTGTTGGGAGCGGAGCCCCTTGTCCAACATTGCAGCAAGGGTTTTTCTTTTCATCGCAGCACGGTTTAGGTTTTTCAGTGCGGCAAGGAGCTTCTTTAGGTTTTTCAAAGCAGCTTGGATCTTTCTCTCTTTTTGCAATGTTTTGAGAAAAAAGCGCAGTGGCTGCGAAAATCGCCGCTGAACAAATGACAAAAACTCTGGACATAGATTTCCTTTCCTCCAAATACAACCGTGATTTTTATTGATTCTGCAAATTTTTTTCAAGTTTTTTAAATACAGGAGCGGAGGAACCTTCTTCAAAACGCCGGCAGGACGGCTCCCTTGTATTTATCTAAGATGAACTGGCGCATTTTGTCCGAAGTCATCGCGGCCTTCAATGCTGCAATATCCGGGCGAGCCTCGTCGCCGATACGGATGGCGAGGATATTGGCATAGGGCGAATCCTTGCTTTCCAATGCCAAAGCGTCCGCTAAGGGAGAAAAGCCAGCTGCCAGAGCGTAGTTCGTGTTGATCGCCGCCACAGCGACGTCATCGAGGACGCGGGGCAGCATCGCCGCATCGGCTTCTATAAATTTTAAGTTCTTAGGGTTGCCAGTGATATTCAAGACGGTAGCGGAGAGATTATTCGGGTCGTCCAGCTCGATCAGTCCCTCGGAGCGCAGCAAGAGCAAAGCTCTCGCCTCATTCGTGGGGTCGTTCGGGATCCCGATCTTCGCGCCGTTTTGCAAATCCGCGAGAGCTTGGATTTTTTTCGAATAGATTCCCATCGGTTCGATTTCGATTTTCGCGATCGACTCTATTGGGTAATGGAACTGTTTGACCTGCTCTTCCATGAAAGGGAGGTGTTGGAAAAAATTGGCCGCCACTTCCTTGTTTGCAAGCGCTCGGTTCGGAATGTTGTAGTCGTCCGTGACGATAATCTCAAGATCGTACCCTTGCGCTTTTAACCCAGGTTTTACAAATTCTAGCATCTGGGCATGGGGAACCGGCGTCGCTGCGACTTTGAAAGCCCCTTTTTTTGAGCTGCTGCAGGCGGCAAGAAAGAAAATGAGACAAAAGCAAACAGAAAGACGTTTCATAATTTTCCTCGGTGTTTATTGACTGCGTAAACGGCGGCGTTGCCCACCCATTGGATACATTGGACAAGGAGAATAAGAAGAGCGATGGTCAGAACCATGATCGGCGTGTTGAATCGGTTATAGCCGTATTGGATGGCGACTTGCCCAAGCCCTCCTCCGCCTACGAGGCCCGCCATGGCGCTATATCCGACAAGGTTGACGAGGGTCAAGGTCATGCTTGAAATGAGCGAGGGAAGGGCTTCAGGCAAGAGAATTTTTAGGATGATTTGCCAGACGTTCGATCCCATGATGGTTCCAGCTTCGATGAGATGGCTATCGACCTCGGCGAGGTTCGACTCGACGAGCCGTGCGAAAAAAGGAGCGGCTGCGAGCGAGAGAGGGACGATCGAAGCGGTCGTGCCAAGGCTAGTTCCAATGAGCCATCGGGTAAAAGGGATGAGCGCGACCATGAGGATGGCAAAGGGGAAGGATCGCCCGATATTGACGAGGGACTCCAGCGTTTTATAGACCGGAAGGTTTTGTTTCAGCCGCCCCTTCCCTGTGAGAATGAGAATCAAGCCGAGCGGCAATCCGAGAAGGAGGGCGAAAAAAGCGGAAGCAAAGACCATGTAGAGGGTGTTTCCAAGTTGAGAGGGGAGAAGTTGAAGGGCGAGGTCGAAGTTAGATTGCATGTTCGATCGCCTCCCAATGGACCCCTTGTTCCGTGAGATAGCGCTGGGCCGCTGCAACGCCGTCGGAAGATCCGGTCAGCTCGATCACCAAGGTCCCTACGCTTACGGTTTGGAGATGGTCGATCCAACCGAGCAAAATGTTTGCCTCGACGTCAAATTTTTTTACGATATGGGAAATGACCGGCTGGGCCGCAGCCTTTCCTTTGTAGCGGAGGCGGAGCAGTTTTCTATTCGGAGACGTTGGCTGGATCCAGTCGGGGGGGATTTCATGGATAGAGCGCTCTATGAACCGCTGCGTCGTAGGGTGCTGAGGATCTCCGAAGACTGCCGAGACGGGCCCTTCTTCTACGATCCTTCCCGCTTCGATGACGGCCGTTTTATTGCAGATTTTTTTAATCACTTCCATGTCATGGGTAATCAAGACGATCGTAAGGCTTAAGTTTTTATTCAAGGTTTTCAAAAGATCCAGAATCTCTTGGGTCGTTCTGGGGTCGAGAGCGGATGTCGCCTCGTCGCAAAATAGAATCTCAGGTTGATTGGCGAGCGCGCGGGCGATCCCGACCCTTTGCTTTTCTCCGCCGCTGAGCGAGTTCGGATGGCAATCGATTTTTGAAAGGAGGCCGACGAAATGGAGCAGTTCTTCGACCCGGGCTTCTTGGGCTTCCTTAGGAATTTTGGCGATCTCGAGCGGATAGGCCACGTTGCCTCGGACGGTGCGGCTGGAGAGCAAATTGAAATGTTGAAAGATCATGCCGGTCTTCATGTGAAAATCGCGCAGCTCTTTCCCAGATAATGAGCCGATATCGATGCCCTGGAACAAGATTTTTCCCGAGCTCGGCAAGATGAGACGCGAAAGGCAGCGGATGAGAGTCGATTTGCCCGCCCCGCTCATTCCGATGATGCCGTAGACATCCCCTTTTGCAATTTTTAAAGAAATTTCTCGCAAGGCTTGCGTTGTCTTGAAAGTCTTTGAAACAGAGATCGCTTCGAGCATAGGGGAATGATTCTACCAGTGAAGCGAATTTTGTTGGAAAAATTCGACCTCTTAACTAAGATCCCCCCCTCTCTTAAATTTTTTGGAGGTTTTTCATGATGAAATTGAGTTTTGTTGTTCTTGCAGCCGCCGCTTTGGCCGCTGAGCCGGTAAAATATGCGGAAACGCTTTATCCCGATTGGGGACAAGTCTTTACCGCGACTGAAGAAATTATGAGGGAGAAGACAGAACACCAAGACTTGGTGATCTTCCAAAATCCAACATTTGGCCGCGTGCTTGCTTTGGACGGGACCATTCAACTGACCGAGGCCGACGAGCCGATCTATCACGAGATGATGGTTCACGTCCCGCTATTTACCCATGAAAAGCCAACTTCCGTCCTGATCATTGGAGCAGGGGACGGCGGCATTCTTCGCGAAACGCTCAAACATCCTTCGGTCCAAAGAGCGCTCCTCGTCGAGATCGACTCCTCGGTCGTCGAACGTTCAAAAAAATATTTCCCAAAAGTGTCCAATGGCGCTTTTGACGATCCAAGAGCCGAAGTGGTCATCCAAGACGCCGCCCTATTCATAAAGTCCACGGAAGAAACTTTCGATGTCATCCTTTGCGATTCGAGCGATCCGACGGGACCGAGCGCCGTCTTGTTCACGAAGGAGTTCTATGGAGATTGCAAAGCGCATCTTCGCGATGGGGGGATTTTCGTAAACATGAGCGGCAACCCGTTCCTTCAGAAACACGAACAAGCTCTTACTTTCCAAAACGCGTCTCCTCACTTCGGCCATGTCAAGTTCTATCTCGCATCGGTGCCGACCTATGTAGGAGGGTTCATGGCTATGGGCTTTGCGTCCGATCGAGACTATCAAATATCGGAAGCAGCCCTCAAAGAGCGGCTGAGCGCGCTCGACGGAGATCTTTTCTATTACACTCCGGCGATCCATAAAGCTTCTTTTGCATTGCCAAATTTCATGTTAAAACAATTGGATGCTCCCTAATATGGTCATCCATGCTCCTAGTGACAACGCGCCTTTCGGTTTCTCCCATTTGGCAACTGCAGAAATTGGCGTATAACCGCTTAGGGGTGGAAAATTGGGCGAAAGGGCGCGTCCCTTTCTTGATGACCAACAATTCCCGCTTTGCCGCGCAAGTCGCCGACATCGCTTGCGCGGCATTTCCACGTCAGCCTTTTACCGTTTTAGAATTGGGCGGAGGCTGCGGGAAGTTCGCATTTTTGTGCATCGGCGAGTTGCTTAAGCGTAAATGCAGGGTCAGCTATCTTTTGACCGACGCCTCGGAAAAGAATGTGGCTTATTGGCAAAGTCATCCGCGTCTGAAATCCTGGATCGACCAGGGGATTTTAAAAACGGCTGTTTTGAACCCCATCGCTCAAGATCCTCCGCCGGCGGATTTCATTGTCGCTAACTACTTTTTCGATTCCATCCCTCACGATCTTTTCCGCGTTGAGAAGGGAGTTCTTTTTGAAGGGCAAGTCTCGCTATTCTTCCCCATAGACGATGCGTCTTTGGGGACCCCCTATGCCGAAGGGGAGAAACCGGACTGGGACGACCCGAATTTGCTTTCTAAAATCCGGACCGAGGTCACTTTTTCCCCCCTAGAGGAAAATCCCTACCCTGATTTTCCGGAAGCTGTGGCGGTTCTCGAAGAATACTCCCGAAGCTTTGAGGATCTTTCTTTCTTGTTTCCGATCGGAGCTCTGACGGCAATCCGCCGCATCACCCATTCTTCTAAGGATGATTTTCTGATTTTGGCATCTGATCGGGGGCCTTGCTGTGTCGAAGATTTAAGCGGCATGTCCCTAATCCCCAGCCTTCATGGGAGCGCTTTTTCATTGCCGGTCAACTTTCATGCAATCAGCAAGTATATTGAAAAAAATAAGGGCTGCGCTCTTTTATCTCAAAGCAAGGCGGTCGATTTTACGGTCGTTCTTCTCTCCAAATCCCCGATTGCGATGGATAGGTTAGAGTTCGGCCCCTTGAAGACGGAGGCTGCGAATTTCAAGGAGATCCTGAAACGGCTTGAGGAGGCGAACTGGGATGCGACGCTCTACTTTTCTTTTTTCGACCGGATTGTGGAGTCCTTTGAGGTTGCCAAGGAGGAAGAAAAAAAGGAAATGGTTGCAGGGATGCGCCGGATCTTGGACCATTTTTTTCCTCTCTTTGGAGAGGAGTCTCTTCTCCTCGAACGATTGGGCCAGTTTTTTACAACGCTCGGAGATTTGCCCGAGGCAGCGGCCCATTTTCAAATGGCGGCTCTTCTACAAGCAACCCTTCCGCAAAGTGATTCTGTGGAAACCTTCTTGGACGCAAACCCTCCGCGCGGCGATGTGCTGCAAGTCGGCGGCTCAAAAAAGTCGTTCAAGGGAGTCCGCAACTATAAATATATCGTTTGGGGCGAATCGATGAAAAGGCTTGGAGGAGGGTTCGATACGATCCTCATGTTCCCGTCCCGGGTGAACGTAGAAAAGAAAACACCGGCATTTATCCGGGAAATCGAAGAGCGGTTCTCGCTTCAAGAAATCCGCTACACCGACGCTGACATCGAGGCTTTCCTATCGTCTCTCAACGAGCAAACCGATCCAGCCCATGTTTTGCATTTTTTGGGTGACTTGCAGAGGAAAAAAAACATCACCAAGCAACAATTCGAACGGTTTGCCAAGCGGCTAGGCGGGGAAATTTTGGCCGGAGAAAAAGACCATTTTTTCGAAACCTTGACCGTTTGTCTGGAAATTATGAACCCAGGCGCGGTCCTACGAGCGTTCCTCCCTGGGATTCTAACTTATGACGATCCGAGATTTTTTGAGAAAGTAGCGGTCGACCCCTATCTAGAAACGGCAGAAGTTTCGGAGCCCTCAGGTGTTTGGCTCTCGATCAAAAAAATCTGACTAGTCTTGCTTTTTTTGTTGAGAACTGCAAATCGAAAGAAGAAGGAAGCCTTGCCCATGTACCGCAAAGTTTTATCCGCACTCGCGTTAATGCCATTTTTATTGAGCGCTGAAATCACAGAGGAAGGCAAGGATGGACTTTGGTCCTCTCCTTTTCACAGGGCGCACGTAGGAGTAAAACACACCGAGTCAAAAGGCGTAGGATATAAAGACGGCTATACCACGCTAGAAGGGTTTAGGATTTGGGATTTTAATCCCTCCTTCATGCCTTTTGTCGATCTACGCGGCCACATCTTCAACGATGGCAAAGTCGCTGCAAACGCCGGGATCGGAGGACGCACCGTAATCCCCTCGATCGACTCAATTTTTGGCCTCTACGTTTACTACGACACACGCCAATCTATAAAGGGACTTAAAGTGAATCAGCTCGGCCCTGGGGCGGAGCTCTTGGGAAAGAGGATGGAAGCCCGCATCAATGGTTACTTCCCTATTGGCAAGCATCAAGGCCGTATTTATGACCCTGATTTCGATCGGTTTGAAGGACACCGGATCGTCTTGAAAGCCAAGAGGAAGCATGCGATGGCCGGAGGCGACGCGGAAGTCGGGGCGCATATCACCCAAAGCACCACGCATGACCTCTATGTGGGAGCCGGCCCTTATTACTTCAATGGAGCCGGGGGAGATTGGGGGGGCAAGGGACGTGTGAATTGGAGATACAA
>CAYTXY010000072.1:3011-7750 GCA_964441355.1 uncultured bacterium | reverse complement strand
GCCCGTCGATTCCATCGAGGTCGAGGAATACGCCGAAGTCGGTGATGTTCTTCACGACCCCGCGCAAAGTGGCCCCTTCTTGGATGTGCTCCAAGAGTTCCGCTTTCCGGGAAACCCTCTCCTCTTCGAGGAGTTCGCGGCGGGAAACGACGATGTTTTTCCGCTCGATGTTGATCTTGAGAATTTTGAAATCATACGTGCGGCCGATAAAGTCATCGAGGTTCTTGATCCGCTTATTGTCGATCTGAGAGCCGGGAAGGAACGCTTCCATGCCGATATCGACCATGAGGCCGCCCTTGACCTTGCGGATGACTTTCCCTTTGACCAGCGATCCTTCGTGGCAGTTCTTCACGATATGTTCCCACTGGCGGAACTTGCGCGCTTTTTCGCGGGAAAGGACGATCTGTCCGTCTTCGCCTTCGGTCTGGTCCAGATAGACTTCGATATCGCCGCCGAGGACGAGTTCTTCAGGCTCGGTGAATTCAGAAATAGGGACGAGGCCTTCTGATTTCAGACCGACGTCGATGACGACGTAATCTTTAGAGATTTCTACGATGCGTCCCGTTAAGACTTGTCCCGCATTCAACTGGGATAGGGCGGTTTCGCCTCCGCCTGGTTTCTCGGTTCCATAAAGCAGGTCGCGGAACTGCCTCGCTTCGTGTTCATGATATTCGACGTCGTCGAGGACGTTGCTGGCGTTCCAATCGTGGGGTTGTTGTGCGGGTTGTTTTGGTGGCATGGGTTTGGGGTTTCTCCTGTTTATAAAAATAACACCGTGCCCGAATCGCTCTCGGACACGGCTGTACCTTGTTAAAGGAAATAGATTACCAGGCGACCGAAAAATTAGCAAGGAACATCATGAATCGGCTATCATTCTGACTTTCAAGGCGTTTGAAAAATGATGATTTATTTTTTTAAAATTGATCGGATACGAAACTTCAAATGATTTTGGACTCTTTTTTTACACCACTTTTTCGATATTTAACCAAATTTTTTTCCTTTTTTTTCGATCTTCTCAGCATAGAGGTCGCATTTTTCAACCTGCTTATCGAGAAGATGTTGATGTTTAAAATCACCTATTTTAAAGAGGATTTTTTAATAAAAATTGACGGGATTCGGTTTGAAAAACAAAATTTTCTCTTTATTTTTTCTAACTTGTTTGGATAGATTGAAAATTTCTAGCTGCATAGAGGGTGCAAAGTGCGAGTATTGAAATTTGGAGGCGCCGGCTTAAGCGAACCGGAAAGCTTTCTTAAAATTGCCGACTTGATTATAGAAAGAACTTTTGCCGGCTGTAAAATTGCAGTCGTAGTGAGCGCGATGGGAAACACGACGGACCAACTCTTTCAACTCGCCAATCAAGTGCACAAGAACCCTCCGCGCCGCGAACTCGATATGCTCGTTTCCGCAGGCGAAAGGATCAGCATTGCCCTTCTTGCCATGGCTCTTGCGGCAAAAGGGGTCGAGGCGGTCAGCTTTACGGGAAGCCAGTCTGGAATCATTACGACCGATAGCCACACCAACGCGATGATCGTCGATATTCGCCCTCACCGGATCCACTCTACATTGGAAAAAGGGCAAATCCCGATCGTCGCTGGATTTCAGGGAGTGAGCCGCAAAGGGGAAATTACCACTTTAGGCCGGGGAGGATCCGATACGACAGCCGTCGCTTTGGCTGTCGCGCTCCGTTGCCCTGAAGTGGAGTTCTTCAAAGACGTGCCTGGGATTTTTGAGACCGACCCGAAAAAAGATCCGAAGGCCCGCCATTTTCCTGAACTCTCCTACCAGTCGGCGCTCGATTTGGCCAACCGAGGGGCAAAAGTCCTTCACGCCAGAGCCATCATGCTGGCCGAAAAAAACGGGGTGAAATTGACCGTCGGTTCTTTCCAAAAAGAGGGAAAAACGGTTGTGGGCGCAAATGCAAAGCTAAACGAGCAAATTTTTTTTGAAGGTGAATCATAAATGTTGGCAACGCAGCTAGAGTTTGAATTCGAATTCGGATGTTCTTCCATCGAGGCGGAATACTACCGCGATGGAGCTCAGGATTTGATTCACCGGCTGGTTCCCGAGGATCTCTTGGAAGCAAAGGGGTTCAGCCTGGCAACGCAGAGGGCTCGTTTTGCCGATTTGCTCCCTATGATTTCCTGGTCGGACTTATCGAAAGCGCCTTGCACGCTGTCCGTGCTGCTCCTCTGCAAATACAGACTGAACGCCTGCAATTTCTTTTACGACATGATCAGCCGCTGGCTGCTTCCCCAAAAAAGGATCAATGTCGAGCTTTTTTTCGCCTCCGACGTCCGACTGCCCCATCTCACGGAGGATCTGCTCAGCGTCGCGGAGATCGTCATCTATTTGAAGAGCGCCCAAGATGTCGAAGAGGTGCGCCGTAACCTTCATGCGATCGAGACGGAAATAAGGCTCGGGGTCGTCTCCAACTACCACGCGCGGCGCATCCTTGAATTCAAAGGGCTCTCCGCGGACGGCAAAACCGCGATGATCCAGGAGAAAATCGGGTCGCTCATCCAAAGCCACTCGAAAGATTTTGACCGGGGGATTTTCATGCAGATGCAGCAATTCCTCGTGACGTGCCGCCCCGAATTCAAAAACGCCCGCGACTACCATCACATCAGCCGGATCATCTCGAACCTCTATTCTCTTCGCAAAGTCTTGAAGCAAAATAGCGAAGCGGCCTCAAGGCGCCAGGTGAACCTTAAATTCCTAAAAACCCGCCTTGAGGCGGTCAAAGGGGCTCAGGAGAGGCCCGTTCTCGGCATCCTCGCCGGACTGAATTTCCTCAGCGACCAGGAGCGGTTCGAGATGGAGCATCTCGCCGACGCGGTCAAGAAGCATCTTCCAGAAGTATCTCTTGTGACCGATTCATTTTTCGTGGAAAGGGATGGGATGATCCAGACGCTATATCTGGAAATCGAAAAAAAGGCGGGGGATTTCACCCTCGATGAGATCCAACTGCTCCGCACCGTTTTGCCGGAGCAGATCAAGGCCGGCATCGAGAGGCTCGCCCATCCGATTTTCATGCCGCGCAATGAAGAAGAAGTGCTGCGCAACATCATGACGCTCTCTCGGCAGCTCCGCTTTGTGAACGATATGCCGCAAGCCATTCTTTCCTTCGATGCGCAAAAAGGGGACGATCTTTGTTTCACCGTCATTTTGGCTCGGATGACGCTCGAGGGGGAGCCAACGATTCCCGATCTTTTTGCTAAGCAAAATTCGGGCGTCCGGTTTTTGACCGACCGGATCCGGCGGGTCGGACATCTCAGGCGCAAATACATCAAAGAGGCCGCCGTGCTGCGGGCCACTGTTGCCTCGAGCGACTTTTTACGCGAAGACAGGTCGGTCGACTTCTTCAAAGCCCGCGAATTTGTCCTGAGCGCGGTCTCCAACGCGATTGGCGAGGTGCGCGATTTCAACGGAGGGATGATCCAGCGGCAAGGCGAAACGCTCAGTTCCCTAAAATCCTCGCTCTCCCGTCTTCTCGAGCCGCAAAACCTCCTCATCGAAAAGTTCTACTACTCTCTCATGCCGATGGAAATGCGGACCGTTCTGGAAACGGAGGTGCTCAAGCAATTCTTCCTCCTCCTTCTGCAATCCAAGAAAACGGATCTTCTCCAGAAAAAGCAAGATGCGAAAAAGGCGATCGCCGTGACGCCTCTTTATGAGAGCGCCATGAAAAAAAGGCTGATGGATCATTTGGAGAAACTGCGGATGCCGATCTACCAGCTCGTCTCGTTCCAGTTAGACGACGGCGACGCGAGCTTCGTAGGGTTCTTGCTTTTCACGGAAGATAAGGACCTGCAAAGCCGGTTCCTATCACTTTTCGATTGTTGATTGAATTTCAGAAGAGTACTTCGGGCTAAGCACAATCAATTGCTTTGTTAATTCATTTATCTTGGTCGTACTCTTTAACATCCTTCCCTGATAAAACCTCTGAAGATCCAAGATAGTTCCTGGATCATCTGCATCTAGAACAGCAGGAGAAAGAGCATCATAATTTTGACCCAGACATGGAATGTCGGGTACTACCTTCTCAAGTTTTTTGGTGAGGCACTCTATTTCTCGTTGATCATTATCGATCGATTTTTGGAAGTCTCTGATTTGACCTTGAATTTTAATTGTTTCAAAGTGATTAGAAATCTTTTGCACAAATTCGGAAAGCTTTGCGCAAATATCGTCTAGGAAACCTTTATTGCTTAGATGAGTATGTAAGTACATGTCAGCATTAATCATTTTGCCTCTTTTTGGTTGCGCTTTCCATCATAGATGAATATGACATCCTCCTATTCTTCACTAAGCATCAATTTCCTCATCGCTTCCTCTTCAGTATTCAAGCTACGTTCGGGTTCTTCAATAGAAGATTGAGTATCATTGGCCTCATAACCTTTATTATCTGATTCCCCATAGACAACTTGAGAAATAAAATCATCAACCTCATCGAAATCAGCTTCATTATTTAGCAACTGATTGGAAGAAGTACTAAACGGTTGATTCACTGTTGTGCTTACCCCATTCAAGCTATATTCGGGTTCTTCAACGTCAGATTGAGCATCATCGTACAGCCACTCATCCTTATCCACATCATCTTCGTTATCTGACTCAAGGGAAATTATGATTTCTTCGAGGTTATTGACCTGATCGAGACTAATTTTATTATCTAATAACTGAGAGGAGGGGACGCTTTTGCCAGGATAATAGTAGGTGACGCCGATCCCGACGATCTCAGA
>CAYTXY010000072.1:0-2911 GCA_964441355.1 uncultured bacterium | reverse complement strand
TTTTTTTTCTGCATCAGCATCACTCATTGACACCGGAGGGGACGTATCAAGTATCAAGGAGGTGACGCTTTTGCCAGGATAATAGTAGCTCCAGTGCCCCGGAGGAGCAGGCGGAGCCATGGGCGGCTGCGATGCCGGGGTGACGCCGATCCCGACGATCTCAGATTTTTTTTCTGCATCAGCATCACTCATTGACACCGGAGGGGACGTATCAAGTATCTCATGGTCACCTTGATTATCAGACAGCGACTGCTGATTTGCTGGTGTAGTAGCCACATTCGGGGGAGTTTGTATATCATTCTCTCCATTGACTGGGAACCAAGAGGCAAGAATATTCTTTGGAATCGTTGATGGGATAGTTGAGGTATATCTGTCTACGTCGGATGAATGAAAAGAACCGTCATCATCGCTATCCACAGGAGCAACTGCCTGTGCCAATAACGGACTAGTAGAAGGGGTGGTAGGCTGATTCGCTATAGAGTTAGAAGTTCCTGTAGTTGTTCCTTCTGTCTGATGCACAGAGTGAGTTGTCGAGAGCGGGGCATTCGTTCTGATTTGTTCACTATTATTGTTCCCCAGGCATTCGAAAATCGGTTTTAATAATTCAGTAATGCGATTAGAGATCATTGAGAATATTTCGTCTAGGAATGTGCTGGTTTGTTCAGATTCAGTTTTCTGTCCCCTTACAACAAATTCAGCTAGGTATCTTTCAGCATTAATCATTTAGTCTCCTTTTCGTCCATAAGGATAAATGGATGTTGTTTATTAATTTTTGAGTGCTGATCCGCCATTCGCGGTAATCACTCGATTAATTTCCGCTATGTCTACGTTCTTAGAGGCAGTCTCGATTTGCGTTTGAGGACATTCATTCTCGATATCCGTATCGTTCGCATCATAGAATACTTCTTCTTCCTCTTCCTCCAACTTAATCTCAGTGTTAAAGTGAGTTGGTTTTGACGCTGTAATTATCGGACTTGTCTCAGTATTTTGATGTGTCAAATCGGTATTTTCGGAAACATTTGCATTAATGTCATAATTTTCAATAATCTCATCTTCAAAATCACTATATTCATCATCTTCGTCATCCTGCCCCGTGATTGCTTCAATGTAAGAGGAAGAGTCTGGTTTATTATTAGTCTGCTCCACTAAATTCAAGTTTTCAATTTCATCACCAGAAGAAGAACTAGTGTCATCATCGCTATTCTTTACAGACCCAGTAGCACTGCTAACTTGGTTCGTATTTTTATGTGCTGCCTTAGCGTGTGATACATATGAAAAGTTGACACTGATATCGTCAGTATCATTATCATCATCGTCCTTATTATCCTTAGCCGTAGTAATCGTCTTATTGTCTACCGCGGCATTATTCTTGGACAAAAGGGTAGAAGGATTGTCTGATGAATTAGACTGCGGATTCACTCCTGTGTTATCATTGGTAGATTGAGGTGCATCACTGTTTTTGCCAGTCCCTACAGTTACAGGGTGAGGAGTAGTAAGCGCCTGATTCTTATCTACAATTGGGGAATTCTCGATTTCAGATTCAGAATCGCTGTCATCATCGTTAAACACACCAGCTCCAGAGACCCGTGAAGTAGGTTGCCGATTCGAAGGTGTGTTAATACCATTTGAGGGGATATTGAATCTTCTCCGAAATTGAAGATCCTCATCCCTATCTTCAGTGACTGGCAACAGAATGGGAGTAGTAGGCGGATTATTCACTGCTGTGTTATCCACCTTCAAGGGATTTTCGATCTCTTTCAATCGGCCATTTAATGCTGTTATCTGAAACTTATAGAGACTTATCATACTCTTAGATTTTCTGATTTCTGATTTGTATTCTAGTTCATTGACTTGAAGAGGGTTATGAATCTGATCTGTATAATCTTTATCCTGATCATATGGTAAGGAATCGGGTGGGTGAGTAAGGTATAATGGGATCCTGGTGGTAAAGATTCTGTTAAATTCATTGATGTCGCGCTTTAGTGCTTTATTGTAATTATCGATTTTTTTTTCTAAATTACTGATTTGAAATTTAATGTTATTTATTTCAAGGTGATCGAAAATCGGTTTTACTAAACCAGAAATGCATTTAGAGATCTTTGAGAATATTTCGTCTAGGATCGATCCTGTGCCTTCGAATTTAGTTTTGCCGTATGGATCAGCTCCATGTAGGTATCTATCAGCATTAATCATTATCACTGTCCTTTTGTATTTATTTTACTTAATTATACTAAAATATTAATTATTAATCAAATGTTTTTTTAATAAATACGTGATAGTGTGCAAGTAACTAGCGGTCAGATGTTTGCAAAAGGATTATTCTGTAAATTATTGGTGCTAAGGGTGTTGGGAGGAGTTTGGCTAAATTCTAAAAAAGGATGCTTCCTAGCCGGTCCTAGCTTCTATTTCTTCACTTCGTAGCCTAGCGCAAAACGATCGTTTTCCTCACGCCCTGTGAGCCAGATTTGGCTATGGGCGGGGATTTTGTCTTCCAGGATGGCGGTGGCGAAGAGATCGACCACCTCGCTTTGGATGAGCCTTTTGAGGGGCCGGGCGCCGAAGACGGGGTCGTATCCCGTTAACGCCAGATGCTTGACCACTTTGGGGTCCCATTTGAGGGCAATGTGCCGCTCGGCAAGGCGCCTCTCGACTTTCTGAAGCTGGATCTTGACGATCTTTTCCATATCCTTTGGTTTCAGGGGCAGGAACGGGAGGATCTCATCGAGGCGGTTGAGGAACTCGGGCCGGAAAGTGGCTTTTAAGATCGGCTGCAAGACCTCGAGCAGATCCTCTTTATTCCACTCTTTTTTCGATTCCATTTTCTTCAATAGGACCTCCGAGCCGAGATTCGAGGTCATGATGAAGAGGGCGTTTTTGCAGTTGACCTTGCGACCTTTGCCATCGGTGAGAC
>CAYTXY010000071.1:0-7774 GCA_964441355.1 uncultured bacterium | reverse complement strand
TTTTCGGCGCTTTGCCGATTGTCTCCAGTCAGCATGATGGTTTTTAGCCCATTGAGCGTTTTGATCTGCGTAAGGAGCACTGCCGCGCTTGTTCTCACTTCATCGGAAAACTGGAAAAGGAATACATCCTCGCCGACAGAGAGCGCCGCGAGGACCCCGCCGCCCAATGCATCTAGGCGCTCTCGCAAGAGGTCTGCTTTAACAGGCGGGAGCTCGGATGCGATTTTTTGCGGCAGGCCGATGAAGACCGGTTTTTCTTTGAAACTTCCCTTTATCCCTGAGCCTGGGATCGCTTTGAAAGACGCAATGTCGGCGGGGGGGATTTTCTTCGAGGCGGCCAGGTTGCAAATGGCTCTCGCGATCGGATGGACGACTTGCCTTTCTAATCCGAAGGCGATGCTGATGGCCGTGTCTGCATCGATTTGGGGGCTGCCGACCGGTTCCAATTTCGTGCAGACGAGTTGCCCCGTAGTCAAGGTTCCTGTTTTGTCAAACGCGACGCTGGAGCAGCTCGCCAACGCATCGAGGGTGATGCCCCCTTTCAGCAAGATCCCTCTTTTCGCGCAGGCGCTGATCGCGCTCAAATAGGCGGTAGGGGTGGCGATGATGAGGGCGCAAGGAGAGGCTGCGATCAGGAAGGCAAGAGCCCGATAGATCGATCCTTCATGCCCAAAAAAAGAGGTGGCGAGGAGAAATGGGAGGATGAGGGCAAATAGAAAGGTCAACCCGATCACGGCAGTCGCGTACCGTTTGCCGAACTGGTCGAGCCACCTTTGCAGGCGCGGTTTGGCCTCATGCGCCTGGGTGATCAAAAGAATGATCCTGGAAAGAGTAGAATCGGAGCTTGTCCGGGTGACCTCGACTGTGAGCGCGGCTTCGAGGTTGCGCGCGCCCGCAGGGATGGGATCTCCCGGCGCTTTCGGGACCGGGAGGCTCTCGCCGGTCAAGTGAACGAGATTGACTGAGGACTCTCCCTCGACGACGATGCCGTCGAGCGGCACGACCTCTCCATTTTTGACGAGCACCTTGTCTCCGATCCCGATTTCCCGGACGGCTTTTTCATAGAGGTTGCCTGCCGAGTCGATGATAATCGCAAATTTTGGGGCCAGGTTGTTGAGGTTGTGAAGAGCGCTTCTCGCTTTTTTCGACACGGCCTCTTCCATCCCATGGGAGAGCTCGAAGAGGACAAGAAGAAGACCCCCTTCGAGGCCGCTATCGATAAAAACGGCGACGAACGCGGCCACCGTCATCAAGAGATCGATGTTGATCTCGAGATTTTTTAAATCGGAAATGGCGGCGATGAGGGCCGGGACGCCGACAAGAAAATAGACAAAAGAGAGAAGAAGGTGGGAAAGGGGTGGAAAATGGAAAGAAACGGCAAAGGCCACTGCGAGAAGAAACCCTGCCCCGCCTGCGCTTTTGATCGAGAGGTTTTTGCCGAAGATGCGAGATTTCGGAGTGAGGAAAGGGCTGATGCTCTCCTCCTTGCCGGAAGCGAAAAATTCGTCAAATACGTATGGAGATTTCATTAGGTTCCTGCGGAAACCATCAATTGTTCGGCGACCCTTCGGATCGCATTTCGTTCGCTTTGCTCACTGCATTTCATCTTATAAGAATCTGGGCTGCGAAATAGGCGACGCCGGAGGCGAGAGCGGCATTGGCGACGTTCCAGATGATGGCGGGAAGAGGCTGGTTCCTTTCCAAGTGGGCGACCATCCCTGCCGAAAATGCGATCACAACGCCCGCGGTTAGGGCAGCGCCCCACCAAGGAAGAAGAAAGAAACCGCAAGACATGACAGCGCTCGACAGCACCACCCCGAAAAAAGCTCCAAGGGCTTGCTTCAAGGGATGCTCATAAGATTCTAAAGAAAGGCCGAGCTCTTCTTCGAGCATCACTTGCAAAAGCCGGTTGTCGTCGGCCATCAAGATATCCACCGACTCATCGAGAAGTTTCCCCGAAAATCCTTTCACAGCATAAAGAGCCTTCAATTCCTCCCTTTCTTGAGGGCGGTGGTGTTCGATCTCCCATCTCTCTTCTTCGATCAGTCGGTGGAGCCGCTCCAACCTCGAATATCCAAGAATCGCGCTTCGCCCCACTTTCCAAAAAAGCCAGCCGATGATGAGGCAAATAGATATCATGTGCAATTTTCCCGAAGGAAGAGATAGCTCGCTGAAAAGCGCCCAAAGGACAAGAAGGATGAACGCCGTCTCTTTGGCCGCGTCGGCTGCGGCGCTATAGTGGCCGGGAAGCTCCGCGCCATGGATCTCAGCAGAGGCGGCGCGGCCCTTGATCCGTGCGTCGATCACATGCTCGATCGCCTCCTTGCCCTTAAAATGGAGAGGCATTTCCTTTGTATCCATCAGTATCGCCCATTTAAAGATTTTACCACCGAGATCACCGAGATTAAGAGAGAAAAAGAACAAAAACAGAATGGGGCTTTGCCCCATACCCCACCAAAGGGCGCAGCCCTTTGGTAACCTATGGGTTGCAAAGGCTGCGGAATCATAAAAAAGGCCAGGGGTTTGGCCTTTTTTATGCGGAGCAGGCCCTTTGCCGTGGTGCGGAGCGGAGCTTTGCGTCTTGCCCGATCCATCAGGTTGCACCCATGAGTGGCTCAACGAGCGCGGCTTGGAAAAGGGAGCAGAGAGATTCGACGTCTTTGGCGGCGACCGTCTCTCGGATCGAATGCATCGCCCAACCGGCGATCCCGATGTCTACTGTCGGGATCCCGAGCTGGGAGGCCATGATCGAGCCGACCGTGCTGCCCGAAGGGATGTCGGAGCGGGAGGCGAATTTCTGGAGGGGGATTTTTTGTTTTTCGGCAAGCTCTGCGATGGTGGCCCCTGTCAGGGAGCTCGTCGCATATTTTTGATTGGCGTTGAATTTTAAAACGGGGCCTTGGCCAAGAAAGGGGGCGTTTTGGGGGTCGTATTTGTCGGCGTAGCTCGGATGGAACCCGTGGGCCAGGTCGCCCGAGAGACAGATCGAGCGGCTTTTCAGGCGGAAAAAATCTTCCCGGTCCATTTTGAAAAAGTGGCAGATCCGCTCCAAAATTTCATCCGCGAAGCCAGAGTCGGCGCCAAGGCAAGTTTTGGAGCCGATCTCTTCATGGTCCCAAAAGAATGCGGCCTGCAAGACGTCGCTTCTCGGGCCGCTCTGGGTGAGGGCATGTAGCGCGGCAAAGGCGGATGTGAGGTTGTCGAGTTTGTGCGAGGCGATGAATTCCGAATCGAACCCGAGGAAAGAGCTGGGCTCATTCGGAACGAGGAATAGATCGAAAGCGAGGAGGGTTTTGAAAGGATGGTGTTTTTTGAGCCGGTTTTCCAGTTGTTTTTCCTTCGCATGAAGAGAAAAAATGGGCTTGAGATGGTCCTGTTTATTGACGTGGAACCCCTTTTCGCTCACCTGCCGGTCGAGGTGGAGGGCAAGCTGGGGAATGATGACCGGATAATCGTCGAGCTTGACGAGATGGGATTTGAGAGCGCCCTGCTCGTCAAGGACGGAAATCCGCCCGGCAAGGTAAAGGTCGCGGTCAAGCCACGAATGGAGGATGGGGGAGCCGTAGGCTTCGGTTAAAAGCTGGCCGATGGAGCGGTGAGACTCTTCTGGGTGCGGCTTGATCTTCAGCGATGGGCTGTCGAGATGGCTGGCGAGGATCGTGGCGGAAGTTGGGGGCTGCATCGGCATCCGGAAAGCGGCGACGAGGGCGTCGCCACGTATGAGAAAATAGCCTTGCCCTGGCTCGAACTTCCAGCGCTCTTTTTCGCTCAAAGGGGCAAAATCGGCTTCGGCAAGGTCGTTCGACACTTCTTTTGCGGCATGGAAAACCGTCGGCGAGCGGTTGAGAAATCGGACGAATTTTTCCAGCAGTTTCATTTCGGTTGAATAGCTACGATCTCTTCTTCTAAATACTTGTGGAGGATTTTTGGCACAAGGATAGAACCGTCGGGCTGTTGGTTATTTTCAAGGAGGGCGACCATGAGGCGGGAAGTGGCGAGCCCTGAGCCGTTGAGGGTGTGGACGAAGTGGGCTTTTTCGTTTTTCCTCCGGAAGCGGATTTGGGCGCGGCGGGCCTGGAAGTCGGTGCAGTTGGAGACCGAGGAGACTTCATAATAGCGGTTTTGCCCAGGCAGCCAGACCTCGATGTCGATCGTCTTGGCAGCGGCAAACGACATGTCTCCCGTAGTCAAAAGCATATTGCGGTAATGGAGCCCAAGCCCCTGCAAAACTTCTTCCGCAGACGCTAGCATTTTGTCATAAACGCGGGGGCTATCTTCCGGAAGGGTCAAACAAAAAAGTTCGACCTTGTTGAATTGGTGTGTCCGGATGAGGCCCCGCTCGCTCGATCCGGCGGCCCCCGCTTCCCGCCTAAAGCAAGGCGTATAGGCCGTGTACAGGAGAGGCAGATGCGCCTCATCAATGATCTCGTCCATATGAAGGCCGTTGAGCGACGCTTCGGCGGTCGGGATCAAATAGAGATGATAGTCCTCGTCTTTGAGCTTGAAGAGCTGGGTTTCGAATTTCGGAAGCTGTCCCACGCCATACATCGTTTCGGGTCGGACAAGAAGGGGCGGCATCACTTGAGTAAAGCCGTTCGCCCGGTGGGTGTCCAACATGTAGTTGAGCAATGCCCACTCCAGCCGTGCGCCGAGCCCTATGTAAAGAGGCCATCCCGAACCGGAGATTTTCGCGGCGCGGGGGAAATCGAAGAGGTGCAGCTTTTCGTTCAATTCGACGTGATTTTTGAAGGGGAACGAAAATTCCGGTTTTTCTCCGACGATTTTGATGCAGACGTTATCTTTCGGGAAGGGAGATACAGGAATATCGTCCATGGGCAAGTTCGGCAGGACGGACAGCATCTTATCAATTTTTTCCTCGAGCTTGGCCGCTTCTTCATCGCGGGTCGCGATCTCTTCTGCGAGGGCCGTCATTTCAGCGAGAAAGGGGGCGATCTCTTCTCCCTTTTGCTTGCGGAGGCCGATCTCTTTGGAGGAGTGGTTCCGCTTCGATTTCAGCTCTTCCGCTTCGGTCTTCAAGGACCGGATTTTTTCATCTAGGGTTAGGATGGGGCGGAGATCGATCTCGGAAATTTTGGTTTTGAGCCTCGCTTCAAAAGCTTTTGGGTCTTTCCGGAGTTCTTTGATGTCGAGCATGGCTGTTACCTCAAAAACATTATAGTGTAGCTGATCAGGACTAAAAAAAACAGATGGAATTCCGACAGGCTCTTTGTTATGCTCCTCTCGGAAAGGTAAACTATGAAATACCCAGTCGCAAAAAATCCCTTGATCCTTCGCTATCATCGCCTCATGGACGCGTTCGCGAAATCGGACGACGAGAGGGACTTTTATCTCGACAAGGTCGAGGGGTTTCTCGTTTATGCGGACCTCGATAAAGGGGTCGAAGAATTGGAGGCCTTGGAAAAGGAATTGCTGGTCAATGCCGAGAGGTACTGCCTCCTTCCCAAAATGACTTTTTACGAGGCGAAGAAATTCATGGAGGGGTTCGTCCATGAAAAAGTCTACGATATCGATACGAAAGAGAAGCTGCTCGATTTGATCGGGGCTAAAGATTCGAGGGAAAATTTTCTTGAATTCATCTACGACCATCTCACGGAACTGGAGAAATGGCAGATTTACTACCAGGAGCGGTTCCGCATCCGGATCATTGAGTGGCTTAGGCAGCACAATATCAATTTTGTCTTTGAAGAAGATCTCGATCTCACCAAAAACGTGGTCGAAAAAGTCAAACGGTCGATCTTCGAACCAAAAGTCGCCAAAGATATCGCGGCGGCGCGCGAGGCTTTGAACGCCAAGGCGAGAACCTATTATTCGAACGAAGCTCTCAATCCGCGGCCAAAACGGGGCCGTCCCCCGAAGCAGGTCGCGAAGATCGAGCTGGAGCCGCAGATGACTGGCGACATTTATACCCAAGTTCCTACCCCCTGCCGCCTTTTCCTCTATATTCCCGACATTACCTCCGCCTCTTCCGTCACATTCTCTGCGAAGTTCGAGACCGAAGAACACCTTCTTGCATCGCTTCGCGGCAGCCCGCGGCTCAAAGTGGACGAGAAGCTCGAAGCGCTCTCTCAGCGTCTCGAATCGCTACGCCATCTTTCCAACCGGCTCGCCGGTGCGGAAAAATTTTTTGGGGTCGACAAGGTAAAAAAACCCTTTACACCGTTTTTCAAACCCAAGTTTAAAGAAGCGGTCGAAGTTTCTGAAGCCGCCTCCCCCAAAATGGAAGCTGCGATCGGCGGTGTCCTGCCGAAAAAAAGAGGGCGGCCGCGCAAAGAAGAACAGGCTGAGGAGTTTGTGCCGCAACGGAGACGCCGGTTTGCTATTAAGAAGGTGGCTCAAATTAAAACAAAAAAGAATAAGTAATTTAGTCCTTCTTCATTTATCATGTCCGCATGAATGTGTTACTAGAAGATTTAATTGAAGGGAGCCTAGCCTCGCGGGAGCGGGTTCTCCGCGTCCTTGAAGTGCTCCATTTGACCCGGTTCATGGACGACAAGATGGCCAAGCTTGTCCGGCAGAACAAGGGGGCGACCTTTCAACTCTCCGTCTCTGGCCATGAGCTGATCGGGGCGGTTTCCGCTCTTTCCCTAACTCCGGGCGTAGACTGGGGATTTCCCTATTACCGCGACAGGGCTTTCGCCATCGGCCTAGGATGTTCTCCCGTCGACATTCTCGCTGCATTTTTAGCCCGCGATATCGAGAATCATTCGGGCGGGCGGATGATGCCTGAACATTTTTCTCAAAGAGACTTGAGAATCCCTTGCCAGTCGAGCGTCGTAGGTTCGCAGTTCCTCCAAGCCGCGGGGACTGCCAAATCGGCCGTTTTGCGTAAGAAAATGGAAGTAATTTATGTATCGGCAGGAGATGGCGCGACCTCCCAGGGCGATTTTCACGAGACGCTCAACTTTGCCTGCCTTCACAAGCTGCCCCTTGTCATTGTGATCCAAAACAACGGCTGGGCGATTTCAGTGCCGGTCGCTGAACAGACGGCAGGAGGAACGATCGCCAAAATGGCCCGCGGATACGATGGGCTCTCTGTTTTTGAGATCGACGGCTGCGACTATGTCGAAACGGCTTCTGCCCTCCAAAACGGGGTAGCACGGGCCCGCCAAGGCGGGGGGCCGAGTCTCGTAATAGCAAAAGTGCCCCGCCTCAGCCCCCACAGCAGCAGCGACGACCCGAAAAAGTACCAGTGCGAAACGCTCCGCTCTTCTGACAAGCTCCGCGATCCCATCCCCCGTTTCGAAAAGTGGCTTCTCGACCAAAACTATCTGACGGATGTTGAGCTCGAAGCTTTTCGCCGCCTCCATTTCGATAGGATTGAGGAGGCAGCTCAAGCTGCAGACCGGCTTCCCTTTCCAAGCCGCGCCAGCGCTGCCGAAAAAGTGTTCAAGCCTTATGAGCCGTCTCTAACACCTTCCGAGCCAAATGGCGGGGAAGCCATCGTCTTGATGGACGCCCTTAATCACGCTCTTGTCGAAGAAATGGAGCGGGATCCGGGGGTCGTTGTCTTTGGCCAAGATGTCGCTAAGGGCAAAGGGGGCGTGTTCGGCATCACCCGCACATTGACCGACCGTTTTACTGAAAATAGGTGTTTCAACACACCGCTTGCCGAATCGACGATCGTAGGCTTAGCGACGGGGCTTTCGTTCGACGGCTTTCATAAGCCTGTAGCGGAGATCCAATTTGCCGATTATGCCTGGACATGGATGAACCAGCTCTTCAATGAACTCTCAAGCATGTATTACCGCTCCAA
>CAYTXY010000070.1:0-7815 GCA_964441355.1 uncultured bacterium | reverse complement strand
CTCCCCGCTCTTTCTGCTCCTTCTCCCATCTGATCCTTTCGATTTCTTCGATGCGATAAGGGTCTCTTTCCCCTGGGCCAACTCCTGAAGAGCTCATTCTTTCCGCCTCTCAAAAATCCTAAATACCATAGGAATATTTTCCGCGCTTGACATTCGATTCATTGGTGGATACTCTTTGACTTGCTTTTTTATGAGCGTACTCGATTTATTTAAGCCGGCTCCTTACATAGAAGAGATTCAGGATCAGTCTCTTGTAAAAAAAAATTACAAGTACTGGCGCCTTCGGACCTTCTATGGGATGTATTTCGGGTATGCTTTTTACTACTTTACCCGAAAGAGTTTCGTCTTCGCCATGCCTGCCATGCAGGCCGACCTGGGGCTTACCAAGTTCGAACTTGGGCTTCTCGCCAGCATTCTTAGCATCACTTACGGCGTTAGCAAATTTTTGAGCGGCATCCTTGGCGACAAATCGAACCCTCGCTATTTCATGTCGATCGGTTTGATCCTGACCGGGATTTTCAATCTTCTTTTCGGCATGTCATCTGTCTTTTTGGCCTTTGCGATATTCTGGGGGCTGAACGGCTGGTTCCAAGGCTGGGGATGGCCCGGCTGCGCTAAGCTCCTCACCCACTGGTATTCTCAAGGCGAGCGAGGCCGGTGGTGGAGCATCTGGAGCACCTCCCATAACCTCGGCGGCGCCCTGATTCCGATCATAGCCGCCGGCTGCGCCGAACATTTTGGATGGCGCTCCGCTCTACACATCCCGGGCATCCTCTGTATCGGGGCGGGCCTCTTCATTATGAACCGGCTGCGCGACACCCCCCAATCTCTTGGCCTCCCTTCCGTAGAAAAATTTAGAGACGACTATCCGAACCAGAAGCCGGTACCTGAAAAAGAGCAGCTTTCGACCAAAGAAATCCTCTGGGAATATGTCCTTCGCAACAAATTTATTTGGATCCTCGCCCTTTTCTCGTTTTTCATCTATGTCATCCGGACCGCCGTCAATGATTGGAGCGCATTCTATCTTATCGAAGTGAGGCATTATACCTCCCTCCAGGCTGGATTCTGCGTGAGCTGGTTCGAAGTCGGAGGGTTTTTGGGCTGTTTGGCCGGCGGATGGATTTCGGATCTTGTTTTCAACGGCAAGCGCAATCCGATCAACGTCCTTTTCACCATAGCGATCATCGCCGCTCTTGTCGCCTTCAAGATGGTGACGGTGGCTTGGCCCGTCCTCGATGCGGCCTTCCTGTTCCTTTTCGGGTTCCTGATCTTCGGACCGCAGAGCATCATCGGCCTTGCGGCTGCGGAGCTCTCCCACAAGAAGGCGGCTGCCACTGCCACCGGCTTTGCCGGCTGCTTTTCCTATCTTGGGGCTGCTGTGGCCGGAGGCCCGCTCGGAGCCGTCATCACAGCCTGGGGCTGGGACAGTTTTCTCTTCGCGCTCGGCATTTGCAGCCTGGTAGGCGCCGTATTGATCCTGCCTCTTTGGTCCGTCAAGACGAATCCGAAAACGGCCCCCGCCCCCTCTCCCGAGCCCGAGACTGCCGCCAATCAGTAAGCGCCCTAAGACCAGCTGTGACTTCTATTTATTCTTCTTTTTTTTAATGAGCTGGCCCTGGTCGTTTAAAAAATAGCCCATTTTTTCGATTTCAATTAGGAAGGGAAGCGCATCTAAAGCATCCGGTATGAATTTTATGATAGAAGCCAGGTGTTTGGGTGCAATTTCATCTTTGAGTGCAATATCATAGAATGTATCAATCTGTTTTCCTGGATCCCGAATGAGGCGAGCGATTGAAATAGCTTTGCCGATCTCTGTTCCATTTTTGAGGGCAAGAGCACGCAATGCCGTATCTCTTTTCTTTCTGTCACTGCTTGGGATCTCCTTAATAATCTTTTTTATTTTTTCTAACGGCGTCTCTGCCGTTAGAAGATTTGAAATGAACTCCAGAATCACGCTTTGAGGAAGATTCTCATCGATTGCTCTTTTAACGATGGCGTGTATTGTAGTCGCTCGGATTTTCTCGTCAGAGATCAGACTTGCAAGAATGGCTGCTTGTTTAAGATTTAAATGACCCAGAGCCAAGCTGGAAAGAGCAACCTGAGTGTTTCTTACACTTAAAAATTTTTCCTGCAGCACTACCATTGCAGGATCGATGATTCCAGCATAGATCATAAATGGGCGCGCTCTAAGATCTATTCTCAGAGCTCTAGCTTCTGTAGGAGTGAGTTGTCCCCATTGCTCTGCAATTTGCCATGCGTTCAAAGGAATAACCGCGGATCGTATCCTTGCATGCTCTCGCTCATCTCTCGCGATACGTTCATAAATTTGTGTAAGCAGTTGATAGAAGGTGCTGGAAACTTGAAGCAATACAGCGAACTCTCCGGCAGAGAACCGCAACCCAATTTGCCAAACAATGTCGACTGGAAACTGATTCAAGCGTGAAATGACGGTCATAGTCCCCTTGAAGCGTGAAAAATGGTTTATCTTTTGCAAAGAATATATTTAAATCAAACAAAGATTTCAAGCGTTGGAGGGGCGATCCGTTTGCGAAGAACCCGAAAACGGCCTCCGCCCCCTCTCCTGAGCCCGCCCCCGAAACCGCCGCCAATCAGTAAGCGCTTCAAAGCCAAAGGCTACTTCGTGAAAGCGTTTAGACCTCTGAGGCTTTTATTTTAATGAGCCGGCCCTCGGCAGTTATAAAAAAGCCTTTTTTTGCGATCACTACTAGAAAAGAAAGTAAAACTGATTCATCTTTTATGAAACTTTTGATATAAGGAGCGTGTTTGAGCGCAATGTCATCTTTGAGCGCAATATGACAGAGTGTAACTTCCCGAATTCCCGAATCCCGAATGAGACGTGCGATTGAAATAGCTTTACCGACCTCTATTCCATTTTTGAGGGCAAGTGCACGTAGCTCCATATCTCTTTTCTTGGCGCTACCTGGGATCTTTTTCAAAGTTTTGTTTATTTTTTCCAACGGCATCTCTTCCGTTACAAGATTTGAAATGAACTCTAGAATCGTGCTTTCAGAAAGATTCTCCTTGACGGCTCTTTCAACGATGTCGTGTATTGCGGTCGCTCGGAGTTCCTTGTCAGTGATCTGACTTGCAAGAATGGCTGCTTGTCTAAGATCTAAGTGACCCAGAGCCAAGTTGGAAAGAGCATCCTGGTTTCTTACACTGAAAAATTTATCCTGTAGCAATACCATTGCAGGATCGATGATTCCAGCGTAGAACATAAGAGGCCGCCCTCTAAGGTCTATTCTAAGCGCCTTAGCTTCCTGAGGAGTGAGTTGTCCCCATTGTTCTGCAGTTTGCCATGCGTTTAAAGGAACGACCGAGGATTGTATCCTTGCATGCGCTCGCTCATCTCTCGCGATACGCTCATAAATTTGTGTAAGATGTTGATAGAATGTGCTGGAAACTTGAAGCAATACAGCGAAGTTTCTGGCTGATAACTGCAACCCAATGCGCCAAACAATGTCGACTGGAAACTGATTAAAGCGTGAAATGACGGTCATAACCCCTCCTGAGTCGTGAAAACTGCGTTAGGTTTTAGCAAAGAATATATTTAAATCAAACAAAGATTTCAAGCGTTGGAGGGGCGATCCGTTTTCGAAGAACCCGAAAACGGCCCCCTCTCCCTCTCCCGAACCCGCCCCCTAAACCGCCGCCAAGAGAAAGAACCACAGAGCGTGGTTCCTTTTTCAACAAAGCATCGGCAAGGTCATCTCTTTATCTAAAAAACTTTGAGATCGCGTATACTAGGACAAAATGGCCTGGATTCCGCTCACCGTCCGTTCCCAGTACCCAATCTTCGACTCGACTATCTATGCCCCCCATGACGGAAGATCTGTTTGATTAAATCTTTCCAGGCAATCTCGCAAAGCGTTGCCTCTCGTTTTAACGGATTTTCGATGAGGTGCGCTATTAAAAGAGCTGTATAGATCTCGATTCCATTTTGGCGGGCAAGGGTGCGCAGGATCCTATCTCTTTTCTTGGGGCATGAGATTATTCTCATCATCTCTTCGAGTTGTTCTATCGTTATATTTGACGTAATAAGAAGTCGACAAAGAGTTTTCGTGATATTGTGTGCATAAATAGGAAATTTTGAAATTAACTCCAGAATCTTGTTTTTGGGAAGATTTTCTTGGATTGCTCTTACACCGATAGTGGATATTGTGGCAGCTCGGACGTTCTCGTCACAGATTTGGCTTGCCAGAATAGCTCCTTGTCTAAGATTTAATTGACCCAGAGCCAAATCGGAAAGAGCAGTCGGATTGTTTCTTACAGCAAGAAAGGCTTCTCTTAGCACTAGCATTGCAGGGTCAATGATCCCAGCGTAGAATACCACAGGGCTCCTTGCAAGATCCATTCTAAGCGCTCTTGATTCCCTGGGAGTAAGTTGTCCCCACTCTTCTGCAATTTGCATTGCGTTCAGGGCAATGTGCGGGGAATGCACCATCATTCCGTTTCGCTCATCTCTAGCAATGCGCCATGAACTTCTGTAAACAGCCAATAGATGGCCCTGGAAACTTGAAGCAAAGCAGCAAACTCTCTGGCCGAGAACCGCAACCCAATGCGCCAGTCTATGTCTGCTGGAAATTGATGGAAAAGTGTAAGTCCACTCATGATCCCTCCTGAACCTTTTGAAATCGAAATTAACAATTTGTAAAGTATTTATTTAATTTTTGCAAAGATCTCTGGCACTCCCTTCTGAGATTAATGGTAGGGGCTAGGAAATCGGGTTCTTTTCTAAAAAACTTTGAGATCGCGTATACTCTAGCCAAATGACCTGGATCCCGCTCAACGTCCGCTCTCAGTACTCGATCCTCGACTCGACCGCCTCGGTCTCTCAACTGGCGTCAACAGCAGCGAAGTATTCGATCCCGGCGCTTGGATTGACCGACCAGGGGAACCTTTACGGGGCCGTCGATTTTTATAAGGCGTGCAAAGCCGCCGGCGTCAAACCGATCCTCGGGTGTGAAATTTGGATGGCGCCCGGATCCCGTTCCGAGAAAAAAAAAGCGGTCGGCGTCCCTAACGGATTCCCCATTGTCCTCCTTGCGAAATCGATAGAAGGGTATCGCAACTTATGCAAACTCTCGTCTGCCGGATTTTTGGAAGGATTTTACTATCAGCCGAGGATCGATAAAGAGATCCTGAGCGCGCATGCCGGCGGCCTGATTTGCCTCTCAGGCCCTTTGAGCGGCCCCATAGGGTGGAAACTCAGCCTAGGGTCGGAAACAACTCTACTCCAAGAGATCCAATGGTACCGCGACCTCTTCGGAGAAGATTTTTACCTTGAGATTCAAAGACACCCTTTGTCGGAGGAACTGATCCGCCAGGATGGGTCGGATCGCGAAAGCTGGCTCATCCAAAAGATGCGAGGCTATGCCGCGGACGAGGAAAAGGCGAACCGAAAACTCGTGGAGTTATCGGGAAAGCTGAGCATTCCGATCGTCGCGACCCATGACATCCATTATATCGAAAGAAGCGATTGGCAAGCCCATGAAATCCTCCTCAACATCCAATCGGGCGAGCCATGCGAGATTTGGGAAAGAGACAGCCAGGGCAATCCAAAAAATAAAATCCTGAATCCGAAGCGGGAAGTGACCCCTTCGCATGAGCTCTATTTTAAATCCCCGGATGAGATCCGCTCTCTGTTTGCCGATTTGCCAGAGGCCGTCTCCGAAACGGTCCGTATTGCGGAAAAATGCAAGTGCGAACTCGATTTCAAAACGAAGCATTATCCGGTCTTTATCCCGCCATCGATCGAGGGAAAATCGTTTTCAAAAGAAGTGCGCCTGAAAGAGGCGGAAAATTTCTTGCGCGAACTTTGCCTCAAGGGGATCGAGACCCGCTATACGGCTGAAACTCTCGATGGCGTCCGGAATAAAGTTCCTGGCAAGGATCCGAAACAGGTCGTCATCGAGCGGTTCGAGTATGAGTTCGGCATCCTGACATCGAAGGGGATGTGCGACTATATGCTCATCGTCTACGATTTTATCTCCTGGGCGAAATCGCGCGGCATCCCCATGGGGCCTGGGAGGGGCTCTGCCGCCGGCTCGATCATCTCCTATCTCATCGGCATTACCGACATCGAACCCCTCCGCTTCCACCTTTTCTTCGAGAGGTTCATCAACCCAGAGCGGATCTCCTATCCCGATATCGACGTCGATATCTGCATGGACCGGCGCAAAGATGTGATCGATTACGTCGTCGCCAAATACGGCAAAGAAAAAGTGGCCCAGATCATCACCTTCGGCACGATGAAAGCCAAGATGGCGATCCGCGATGTGGGCCGCGTTCTCAATGTACCGCTTTCGAAAGTCAATGACATTGCGGCTCTTGTTCCCGAAGACCCGACTATGACCTTGGAGAAGGCGTTTCAGATCGATCCTGAATTGACCCGCCTGATGGAAACGGATGTTGAGGCGCGCCGCGTCCTCGAGATGGCCAAAAAGGCCGAAGGGTCGATCCGCAACACCAGCACCCATGCCGCGGGGCTGATCATTTCCGCCCACCCGATTACCGACCATATTCCGATTTGCACCGCAAAAGACTCCGAGATGGCCGTGACCCAGTACGCCATGAAACCGGTGGAAAGCGTCGGCATGCTCAAGATCGACTTCCTCGGCTTGAAAACGTTGACCTCCATCCAAAAATGCGTCGACGCGATCGCCGTCCGCACCGGGGAGCGCATCGATTGGGCGAATTTGCGCCTCGACGACCAGCCGACGTTCGACCTTCTCAACCAGGGGAAAACCCTCGGCGTCTTCCAGCTCGAGTCGGGCGGCATGCAGGACCTTGCAAAGCAGCTCCACATCGATACGTTCGAAGAGATCATCGCTGTCGGCGCTCTTTACCGCCCCGGCCCGATGGACATGATCCCCTCTTTCATCAACCGCAAACATGGGCGCGAACCTATCGAAATCGACCACCCTTTCATGAAGGAGATTCTTTCAGAGACCTACGGCGTCATGGTCTACCAAGAACAGGTCATGCAGATCGCAAGCGCACTCGCCGGCTATACTCTCGGCGAGGGCGATGTTCTCAGGCGCGCGATGGGGAAAAAAGACAAAGAGGAGATGGCGCGCCAACGAGACAAATTCCTCTCCGGCGCAAAAGCAAAAGGGATCGATCCCGAAACGGCGAGCCGCATCTTCGACAAGATCGAAAAGTTCGCCTCTTACGGATTCAACAAGTCCCATGCCGCCGCCTATGCTTATTTGTCTTACGCCACCGCTTTCTTTAAAGCGAATTATCCGAAAGAATGGATGGCCGCGCTCATGACCTGCGACCGGGATGACCTCACAAAAGTCGCGAAATTCATCGGGGAGGCAAGGCTTTTGCAGATCAAAGTCCTTCCTCCCGATATCAACCAAGCCGAGAGCGAATTTACCGCAGCCGGCGAGGGGATCCGCTTCGCCATGTCGGGGATTAAAGGGATTGGCCAGGCGGTCGTGGAACATATCCTCGAGGAGAGGAAAAAAGGGGGCCCCTTCCGGAGCCTCTACGAGTTTATCCAAAGGGTCGATAAAACCCGTGTCGGCAAAAAGCAAATCGAGCTTCTTTGCGATGCCGGCTGTTTTGACTTCACAGGCTGGAGCCGCGATGCGCTCCGGATCAGCGTCGAGGCGATGTACGAAGAAGCTTCCCAGCAGCAGAAAGAAGCCTCTCTTGGCATCATGAACCTCTTTTCCCTCCTTGAGAAAACGGATCCTTTCGCAAAACCGCCGCCCGTCTTGCAAAAGTCTTCCCCGATCCAGTCGCTTTCCCGCGAAAAAGAGCTCCTCGGCTTTTACCTCACCG
>CAYTXY010000069.1:0-7940 GCA_964441355.1 uncultured bacterium | reverse complement strand
CTCGGCACCCCTGGGCGTTTTATCTCAAAAACCAATTAGGGATCCGCTTTGATGGGCCGGAAGTTGACTCGTTTTCAAGACAAAAATCCAAACTCCTCAGAGCCAGTTTGCAAAGCCCTCTGCAAAATATTTTCACCGAACTTCCCTCGGGAATTTGCAAAGAAGCCCTCACAATCGACTTCGAGGAAAGTTCGAAGAAATGGGTCGATTTAATTCGCCTCTGGGATGTTTTGGTCGAGCCTGTTTCTTTTAGGATGTGCGTGAGAGAAAAGAGAAGAGGCAAGAATGGGTGGGAATTCCCTGGATTGGAGCTGGATGTCGGCCCCAGTTTGCAGGTAAGAATAACCGGTGAAATGAAAACATTTTCGACGAAGGGATTCATTCATACCGGAAATGACAGCTTGGAAGGGCTCCTGCCGGCTTGGCCTGAATGTTTAGCCGCATTGGTTGCAACAGGGCAGCGGGAAATTTATTGTTTGAAAAGTGGCAAAATCAAGACCGTTGAGAACCCCGCTAAGGCCTTGAAGGCTTATATTTCCTACTACTTTCTTTCTCAATTCGCCCCTTCTCCTCTTCTTAGCGATTGGGCAGATCCCATTTTGCGAAAAACTTCAAGCGAGTGGGAAAAAAAGATCGAAGGCAAACGATTGGGAAAGGGGGTTCGGTTCGAAGATCCCGTCTGGGATTGGGTGATCGGCAGGGTCGATTTGCCTCCAGCCGCCATCTGGTTCGAGGGGTGGGGCATGGCTTTACGCGAACATTTTTCAGAATTGACAGCGATCTATCCGGGGCGGAGGAACAATGCAGACATTTAATGTCTTAAGCGCCGGCTGCCCCATTTTCGGACCTCATCTTCTTGAGGCATCTGCTGGGACGGGAAAGACTTTTTCCATCGAACACGTGGTCGTTCGCCTACTCCTTCAATCGGAAGAGATTGGAATTGAACACGTCTTAGCAGTGACTTTCACCCGCGCTGCCACTCGGGACCTAAAAAGACGAATACGGGCCAATCTTGAAGAAGCCCATTCTCGGATCCAGTCGGGTATGGGAGGATGGGAATATTTGGAGCCTTATCTGGGCTCCCAGCAGGCAGCTAGAAAATTGAGCGATGCAAGTTTGGCTTTCGATCAATGCCAGATTTTTACAATCCACGGCTTTTGCCATCGGTGCTTGCAGGAATTTGCTTTCGAGGCGGGGGAAGGGTTTTCTTTGCAGGATCCCGATCGTGCGGCCTTAGTTCCAAAACGGATCGCACGCGAGGCGAAAAAGTTTCTTGAAAGTGGAATTGGTCCCGACCTACTCTCTCCGGAGCAAATGGCTTGCCTTCTCAAACAATATGATTCTTTAGAAGAGATCGTCCATGACTTGCTTAAAGGCAAGAGCGAGAGGGCTGCTCCCCCTTTTGCAACTCTGCTGCAGCGGTATCTAGCTCTTTTGAGAGCGCCAGTCGACGAATCGGCGCTTTTGGAGGCATTCCGCCAGATTCAGCCCAGTTTTAAAGTCGAGGTGAAAGGCGATTTTGAGAGCCAGATCAAAGCATTAGCCCTGGCCCAAGAAAACCCCATCCAAACTTTTCGACAACTGATCAAAGAGCAAGGCTCTCTTTTTGCATTCCTTGATCCCTCCAATCGGAAAGTGAAAGCCAAAATAGAAGTTCCGGAATTTTTCAATTGGGCATGTATGGCGATCGGCCCTCTCATACAAGAAGCGATTGATCGTAAAAAAATTCTCGGCTGCTTGCAAGCTGCTTGGAAAAAGATCGAAGGGCCGCTCCTTTGTGAAGAGCAGTGGTATGATCCCGATGAAATCTTGAAGAGGATGAGATCGGCTGTCGAAAGCGATCCATTTTCCTCTGCCATTCGGAAAAAATATAGGGTTGTCATCGTCGATGAATTCCAGGATACCGACCCCATGCAGTGGGAGATTTTCAAAATTCTCTTTTTGAAGGGACAGCCGCCACTACACGCCCTTTATCTTGTTGGCGACCCAAAGCAATCGATCTATCGGTTCAGAAAAGCCGATATTTATACCTATTTTGAAGCTCGCAGCCTACTTGGACCCTCCTCTCTTTTTTGTCTCGATACCAACTACCGCTCCTCTTCGAAGATGATCCGCGCGCTCAACGCTCTTTTTGATCGAAATTGGCTCCCCTTGCCAAAGCTCGGCGCTTCAATCCCCTGCCCCGCCGTTAAACCTTCTTCGAAAATCAATGATCTTCCCGATGCTTTGGGGGCAGTTCATTTCATCGCAGGCTTCTCTTTCGAAGAAAGCTGGCTCCCTTATGCTGTTTCGGAAATCGAAAGGCTCCTGCCTGTCGTCGAATCTTTTTCTTCATTTGCCGTTTTGGTGAAAGACCGTCATCAAGCGGAAACAGCTCTGCGCTTGTTCCAAGAGCGATCGATCCCAGCCATTGCCAAAAGCCATATTCCGCTAGGCAAGACGCTAGCATTTCAATCTGTCCGCGAACTCATCGAAGCGCTTGATTGCCCAAGGGATAGATCTTTAAGCAGGATCGTGGCCGCAGGACCTTTCAGGCTGCTCGACTTAAGCGATGCGCTCTCTCTTCTAGACGCCCAAGGATTCGTCCCATTTTGCAGGCAAATGATCGCCTCGAACGCTGGTTCGTGGGAATTCCAGCAAGACTTATTGCAAGTCATCGAAGAGCTTTTGGCGTGCGTTGGTAATAGGGAATTTTCTTTTGAAAGGCTCCTCAGGTTTTTGGATGAGTTCGAGCGGCTCGACCCTGATGTTGGAGGGCGGAGAAGGGTCGAGACAGATACGGAGGCGGTCCAAATCCTCACTTTGCATGTCAGTAAAGGCCTCGAATTCGATATCGTCTTTGCGCTCGGATTGGCAACTCGGCAGCCTGAATCGGAAGATCCCGAAGAAGCGGCGGCCGAACAGCTCAGACAGCTCTACGTCGCGATGACCCGTGCTAAAAGACGCCTTTACGTTCCCATTTCCAAAAGCGAAAAGGGGCGCGGCTCTTCCTCTCCCATGGAACTCTTCTGTAAAATCCTCGAAACCCAAGAAGGCCCCATCCTTCCCTTTTTCGAAAAATCGGAGAGCATTACTTATGAAACCCTGTCCGAAAAGATCGTGCTTCCACAGGGGCGCAAATGGAAGTTTTCGGCCGAGCGCAAGGATTCCCCCCGGCTTGTAGCCCCAGCAGTATCTCCCTGTTTTCTCCATTCATTTACCTCTCTTTCGCAGCCAGGGATAAAAAAATTCATCAAGGGAGACGAATCCTCTCAAATTTTTACCTCCCATACTATTCCAAGAGGCGTTGAGACGGGGATCCTGATCCATCAAATTTTCGAGAGCCTTTTTTCCGGGCCTGCCCCGCTCTGGAAAGATCTTCAAGCTGTGGAATCGCTCATTTCCGAGCAATTGAGCGGCACCTCCCTTCTCCCATGGGAAGCGGCCATCAAGGAAATGGTATGGAAAACGCTCAACCTTTCACTCCCCTTAGAGTCACCCTTTTCTTTAACCGAGCTCATGCCAGGCCAATTTCAGGCGGAGATGGAATTTCTTTTTTCCGAGCCGCCTCATTATATCAAGGGCTATATCGATCTCGTCTTTCTTCATAGTGGGAAATTCTATTTTATCGACTGGAAAACGAATTGGTTAGGGCCTGATGATGCGGCCTATCTCTCCTTGAACGAATCGATGACGGAGCACGATTATTGGCTTCAGGCAAAACTTTACGGAAGCGCTATCCAACGCCATGTAAAGCGGTTTTACAAACAACCTTTCGAAGACGTTTTTGGCGGAGCTATCTACCTGTTCTTGCGAGGAGGGGGGCTCTGCCATTTCAAGCCGGATTTGGAGGAAAGCATATGACTGAATTTCAGCCGCTCGATCGAATTTTTGCCGATAAGATTCTTAAAAAAGCGGGTATGCGCTCCGAGGCAGCAGCGCTTGCGGCGGCTCGTCTGATGCAAGGGGCGAGAGCGGGGCACCTCTGCCTCGATAGAGAGAAGCTTGGGCCAGGAATTGAATTGCTTCCTTCTTCGATCATAAGCGAGGGAAATACTCTTTTTCCTAAAGCCCCCATAGTCCGGGATGGGGATCGCTATTATCTGCAAAAAAATTGGGTTTATGAATCCTATATCCTGGAACATACGCTTCGGCTTCGAAAAAGCAGTCCGCCGCTCATTTTCGATAAAGGTCTTTTTGAAAAGAGTCTCTTTTCCAAGTCTTCCGCGCTTTTGCCCTGCCAAGCCGCTGCCATTCGGACAAGTCTCAATCAACCCTTATCGATCATCTGCGGTGGGCCTGGAACGGGAAAGACCTATACTGCCGCACACCTTGTGAAATTTCTTTTTGCAGCTCTGAAAAGAGAGGAAAAAAAAGAACTGCGGGTTTGCGTAGCAGCCCCTACCGGAAAAGCCGCATCGCACTTGCAAACCAAACTAATGGAGAAAACCTTCGACTTAAATTTGCAGATCGAAGCCTCCACACTTCATCGGCTCTTAAAACTCGGACCTCGCGGCAACCGTCTCTTCGCAACCCCGTCGATCGATGCCGATCTTGTCGTCGTCGACGAAGCATCGATGGTCGACGTTCCTCTTCTTGCCCACCTCCTGGAAGCGATCGGAGAGGACACCCTCCTTGTTTTGGTCGGAGATCCCGATCAGCTTCCTCCTGTCGATTCAGGAAGTTTATTCTCTGAGATGGGGTCTCTTTTCGGAGTGCATCTGTCGCAATGTGTCCGGACGGAAAATCAAAGTTTGCAGCAATTGGCCGAGGCTGTAAAGCAGGGCGATGCAGAACGATTTTTTGCCCAGATTGACTATGAAGGATCCGAAATTCTATCTCCCGAAGAGCTTTATTCCAAGATCGATCCTGTCCTTTCTCCCATTCAGCCTGATCCTTCGGTAAGCCTAGAGAAATACAATAGGTATAGGATCTTAAATTCGATCCGGCAAGGACCTCAAGGCTCAAATGCCATCAATCAACAAATCTTTCAGAAATTGAAAGGAAGAGGAAAATGGTGGGCCGCTCCCATCTTAGCGACCGTCAACGATTCATTCAGCGAAATTTATAATGGCATGAGCGGTCTATTGATCGGTCAGGGTCAGCGAACTCTAGAGGCTTATTTCCCCGATCCGTTCACAGGAGAAATGCGCCGCTTTTCATCCCCTCCACCCTATGAGATCGCCTTTTGTCTATCGGTGCACAAAGCCCAAGGCAGTGAATTCCAAGAGACCATCGCTCTTTTCCCGGAAGGGAGCGAGAATTTTGGACGCGAGTCGCTCTACACTGCACTGACTCGCGCTAAGAATAAAATCTCCATCTGTGGGCAAAAAGAAACCTTGCAGAAGATGATCCTCTCTTCTTCTCGTATGCGATCGGGATTTTCAAAGAGATTACGAAGCCTTGGAGCAGCGGGCTGAGAGGCGTGATTTCGTTCGGGCCGCTTTCTGGACTTTGAAAACGCCTCGCTTCACTCCCTTGTCGACAATGCTGTAAATTTCTTGAAGGTACGATTTGATTTTCGCCGGTTCCTCTTTCTGGGCTAAAGCTCCTTCTAGAGATCGGATAGCCGTGCTGACGGACGAGCGAAAGGATCGGTTCTTCAGCCTCTGTTTTTCGCTTTGGAGATTTCTTTTCAATGCGGATGGGCGCTTTGTTTTTTCGTCTTTCTTTTTCTCTTTTGGTGCTTGTGGATCAGCCATAGTTCCTTCCTGGATTTTAAATGACAATAGTATAGACCCTCTCTTATAATTCGTAAAGACTCATGCCGCGACAAAAAATATTTTTCATCTGTCTGGTTTTTCTCGCCTCGCTTACCGCTGGCTATTTTTCCTTCCGCACAAGCCTTGCGCTCATTGATTTCTTCACGTTCAAGGAATCGGCTCCCGCTTTTATTTCGCATTGGGAAATAAAGGAGACGAAAGGAAAATTTCCTTTAAAAGCCTATTATTCTTTCGAAGCCAATGGGAATGTATGGCAAGGAGCGACTCGGGTTTCAGGGCCTTGGGATCTCAACGAAGCGGCTGCTGTAGCATCCCTTCAAAAGAAGGCTAAGGAGACCTGGACCGCTTGGTTTAACCCTAACGATCCCTCCAAATCCACTTTGGAAAAAGAATTCCCGTCGGGACTCTTGGTTCGCACATCGATCTGTTACGGCGTGATTCTATATTTTATTTTGTTTTTCAGGCGTTTTGCAAAACCAATTTATAATTGATTTATTCTTGCGATTGCTGTTTAATTTTCACGCATGAAATTTCACGAGTTGCTAACATCCCAAACCTATTTCGAAGTTTCAAATTATGTGTTGCATGGGAATAGGTTCGAATTCGTAAAAACTTTCTTATGGGTTCTGGCGGCGCTCCCTTTTGCGCTCGCCTACAAGATGTGGCGCACCCTGCTCAAAGGGGCCGGTGTTTTGACGATCGGTTTATTTCTAGCCGCTACCTTTGGAATTTCCAAGGGACTTCGTGAATTGTTTGTCTCCCGCGTCACTTCTTTTGCAGCCAATCTCGCAGACTGGGTTCTTTTGCCCTTTGCTCTCTCGACTTGTTTGCTCAGGCTTTTTTTAGCGTCCGTCATTCACCCATCGTTATTGACTTGATCGATCAGCCATTCGAGGAATCGGATGTAGGGGTGGCTAATGTACCTTTTGAACAATTTGGCTATAAACCAGGGGGGGCGGCGAGCTTTGCCGAGCTCGATTTCGAGTTTCCTCCATTTTTCAAAGTACCAGGAGATCGAGGGTCTGGTAGCCGCTTGAATCGCTTGGTAAATGAGGTCTCCTCGAAAATATCGATCCGACTGGCAGATTCTTTCCTGGATCCGATTGGGGAGGTCCACGGGCCATTCAAGAAATGGTTTTGCGCGGGGCTTCGTGATATCCACTTTGAGGGGGAAGCCCTTCTTCAGGCGTTTGCTCTCGATGATAATTTCCATCTGGTCGTAGAAATAGGAGCCGACCCGCTGAAAAGAAAAGAAATAGCAAGTTTGGCCGCGAAGAAATTCTTCGGCAGCCCGGAGGGAGCGCCTGTTGAAGATCCGGTCGTCCAGCAGCCAGACAACGTCATAGCCCATTTTTCCGTAATCGATGATTCTGGTTTTGGCTTCCGACATCTCCAGGGAAGAGCATTGGATTTCAAAAGCAATTTTTTCTTTTTCCCAAAGCAGGTCCGCGATCCGGTGCACTGTGAAAAAGGGCCTTTCGATTTGGGCTGTTTCGCACCTAAGGATTTTTTGGAGCTGAAGCTGCAGGACCAGGTGGTCTTCGCTTTTGCTATAGAGATGGCACCTCGGCGATCTTTGCAAATGGTAAAAATGGGGGATCCGATCCCGGCCCCGCCTCACTTTGACTGGGGCCGAACATTCCAAACACCGGTAGGAGCCTCCGGGCTTGGCGTCGGCGGCAAAAATATAGCCATCCTCATCAGATGCGTAAAGGGCCATTATGATTGCATTGCAATTAATCTCTAGAGGTATATGATATTGACAGAAAGGGAATCTGGACCCAAAATATATTCATTCTTTCGACGATTTTTTTGATTACCCTCTTACTTTTTAGGAAGGCATGAGCGCTACTACAACTTTTAGCAACCCCCAGCACCAGCAGAAAATCGAAGAATTGGTTGCCATTGCCAAAGAGCAAGGGTATCTCACGTACGAGGAGATCAATGAAATCCTCCCGATGACCTTCGATTCTCCTGAGCAGATCGACCAAGTCCTGATCTACCTCAGCGGGATGGATATCCAGGTGCTTAACCAATCGGAAGTGGAAAGGCAGAAAGAGCGCAAAAAAGAGGCAAAAGAGCTCGAAGGCCTTCCCAAGAGAACTGAAGGGACCTCCGACGATCCTGTACGGATGTACCTTAAGGAAATGGGGTCCGTGCCGCTTCTTACCCGCGAAGAGGAGGTGGAAATTTCCAAACGGATCGAAAAAGCCCAGATCCAAATCGAAAAAATCATCA
>CAYTXY010000068.1:0-8024 GCA_964441355.1 uncultured bacterium | reverse complement strand
ACCTGCGACCGCCCGCTTAGAAGGCGGGAGCTCTATCCACTGAGCTATCAATCCACAAATTATATCATTCAGGTTACCCTGCAACTTACTATTTTGCAAGGCGGACGACGAGGGCGGAACAGTTGTCGGTGCTGCCGCTGTTCAGGGCGGCCCTGACAATCGATGCGGCGGCCTTTTCGGGATCTTGAGTGCCGACGAGCGAAGCGGCATCTCGGGTTGAAGCGACGTCCCAAATGCCGTCGCACGCTTGAATCAGGTGGACTGGCCGGTCCTGATAGGCTCCGAGATCCACCTTCGTGATTTTCGGGCGAGGGGAAACGACGTAGTGGCCGCGGGAACCTCTGATCGCCTTGTCGCCGAAGGCTCGCGCGCAGCTAAGTTGAGGACTTCGTTCACCGGTTTGCAGCCGGATGCCGTGCATTCTCGGAGCATCGTTTTCATCTTCTTCTACAAAACCGCCCCGCTTTTCGATCCCGTTTTTGAAACGAGGCATATCGGGTTTCGCGTCAACGCTCAGCTGGATGGTCTCATCGCCCGCCTTCAGGACGGCGCGGCAGTCTCCCAAATTGGCTGTCCAAAGGCTTGCTCCGATTCTCAGAGTTATCACCGCGACAGCACCTGACTTGCCGTAGTAGAATTCGGATTCGCGGGCGATCCTCGCATCCAATTGGACGAATGCCTCTTTGAGCGCTCTCCAGACGTCTATATCTGACTGCGAGGGTTTTCCGCGATACATATCCAATCTAATGTCGTGTCTGAGAAGGGCCTTCTCGATCTCTTCTTGGAGATGGGCTTTGACGAACCTGGCCGTGGCGTCGCCTCCATGTCCGTCGATGATGCCAAATAGGTCGTAATGAAAAGCTTTGCCGGCGCCGATTTTTCCAGAGCAAGCGATGTGGACGTCTTCCTGAGTCGTCTTACGCCCTTGGGCATGGGCGACGCCTACCTGCAGTGGGGGCAATCCCTCCTTTTGGCTGTGGATATTAAAATCGCATTTCATGTTGCCTAATTCGGCAAACGATGGGAGGTCCTGGACGCGCTGCTGCTTCTGATCATTCATATGGGTTTTCGCGTGGGTCAGCTCTAGGGATAATTTGGACGCTACGGACTTCCAGGGCTTCCATACGAATAAGCTTAAATCTCTGGGGTGGTAGGGAGCCTGTGTGGAAATTGGGATAAAGGCCGATTCCATGCTTTCGACCAGCTTATACACTAAGGCTGCAACTCCAGTTGGTACAAAAATGACCATGGCTTCCAGGATCATTTTTGCTGCGAACATAGACATTCCCAATTTGAATAGAGTTGCGCCTGCGAAGATCGTGCCATAGAAAGCAAGAGGAGCGCCCGGGATAAAGAAGAGAGCGGCAGTAAGAATTGAAATGACAGCGACCGTTCCAACAATTTTAGCGATTTTCACCCTTCGTTCATTCCAGAAACCCTCCTTTTCGGGGGTGTTGTTTTCCCTGGCTGTGGTACCAGTGCGATCGAGCGCACTGGTATGTGGAGTGCTAGTTGTTGTCATATAATGTTCAGTTTTATTTACTTTATATTATACAAAATTATTAGATGCTTTTCAAGTAGATAATAAATAACGGGATAATTAAATAGTCGTGATCCTATAAGTGTGTTGAGCATTACTCATAAATTCGGCCACCCTCCTGAATTCCGCCGATTCAATCCCATAGGCAGAACGGATGTCAGGAGAGGGCGTTAAGACCGCCCGCTTAGAAGGCGGGAGCTCTATCCACTGAGCTATCAATCCTCAAATTATAGAAGTAAGGTTACCCTGCAACTTACTATTTTGCAAGGCGGAGAAAGATAAAAATTATTAAGAAGTACTAGGCCGCTGGGCCAATCGGACGACGAGAACGGAACAGTTGTCGGTGCTGCCGCTGTTCAGGGCGGCCCTGACAATCGATGCGGCGGCCTTTTCGGGATCTTGAGTGCCGACGAGCGAAGCGGCATCTCGGGTTGAAGCGACGTCCCAAATGCCGTCGCACGCTTGAATCAGGTGGACTGGCCGGTCCTGATAGGCTCCGAGATCCACCTTCGTGATTTTCGGGCGAGGGGAAACGACGTAGTGGCCGCGGGAGCCTCTGAGGGCCTTGTCGCCGAAGGCTCGCGCGCAGCCAAGGATGCCGTTGATTCTAGGAACGCCATGAATTTCTTCTACAAAACCGCCCCGCTTTTCGATCCCTTTTTTGAAACGAGGAATATCGGGTTTCGCATCAAAGCTAAGCTGGCTCATCGCACGGCCCGCTGTCAGCACGGCGCGGCAGTCTCCCAAATTGGCTGTCCAAAGGCTTGCTCCCATTCTGAGAGTGATCACTGCGGCAGCGCCCGAATCGTCGCCGATTTCACGGGCGATTCTAGCATCCAATTGGACGAACGCCTCTTTGAGCGCTTTCCAGACGTCTCTGTCGGACTGTGTAGATTGTCCGCGATACATATCGAATCGAACGTCGTGTTTGAGAAGGGCCTTCTCGATCTCTTCTTGGAGATGGGCTTTGACAAAATTGGCCGTGGCGTCGCCTCCATGTCCGTCGACGATGCCGAATAGGTCGTAGTGAAAAGCTTTGCCGGCGCCGATTTGTCCAGAGCAAGCGATGTGGACGTCTTCCTGAGTTGGCCTACGGCCTTGGGCATGGGCGACGCCTACCTGCAGATGGGGCATTGCCTCTGTTTGGCTGTGGATTTCAAAAGCGCATGGCTTATCCCCTAAACTGGCAAAGGATCGGCTGAACCAGCCGCGCTGTTTCTCTCGTTCCATGTGAATGGTCGCGTGGACCAATTCTCGGGAGATTTTGAGCGCCACGGGGGTAGATTCGGATAAGCTCAAATCGCTGGGATGGTAGGGGAGGAGGGCTCCAAAATGAAAAAACCGCTTGGAGAGACCTTGGGTCTTCTGATGGATAAAGTTCAGCGATCCAGCAAATAAATCCCGTTTTGGGAAATAAGAGTGTAATTGTATTTTTGAGATCATAGTAAAATTATAACAAAAAGATCAAAAAAGAGCAATAATAAACACCCTCTCAAGGACAGAGGGTGTAAGAACTTTTTTTACTCTTTGGGCTCTTCGATGATCTCTAGATTGACGCGGAGTCCATTGCGGCTTGCGACAGACATGAGAAGGGTGCGGATCGCATTGATGGTCTTGCCTTTCTTGCCAATGATCTTGCCGATATCTGATTTCTCGACAGCCAGTTCGATGATCAGGGTATGGGTGCCACCAATTTCATTGATGCGTACTTGATCGGGATGGTCGACTAGGTTCTTGACGATGTATTCAACAAATTCTTTCATAGTAGATCCTCTTTCATTGGGGTCGTTCGTAACGAAATCACATTTTAGGAACGGATTTTAGACTTTTTGCTCTTTAAAAGCGAGCTCATAGACTGATGTCATTGACTGATGACCGAGGAGCAAAGCGAAGGGCCGCAAAGGCGGAGCATCCAGGACTTGAAATCCTCGGGAATGGGGGCGGAGAGTTTCAAAAAATCGCCCGTAATCGGATGTTCGAAACTGAGGCGGTAGGCATGGAGGAGCTGCCTGGCTGGACCGGAGAGGGGGGCGCTTTTGCCGTAGACCGGATCGCCGAGAATGGGGCATCCGATATGCTTGAGGTGGACCCGGATTTGATGGGTCCGCCCAGTTAAGGGGCGGACAAGGAGGAGGCTCCACTGTTCGTTGAAAGCCGCGAGCTGGATTTCCGTTACGGCATCTCTCCCGTCGCTCAAGACGGCCATTTCTTTCCGTTGCACGGGATGGCGCCCGATCGGGGCCCGGATCGTCCCTCCCATGGGGCGTCCGCAGCAGACGGCAAGATAGAGCTTTTCCATCCGCCGCTCTGAGAACATTTCAATGAGTTTCTGGTGCGCTGCGAGGGTTTTCGCTGCGACCAGGATGCCGGTCGTATTTTTGTCGAGGCGATGGACGATTCCTGGCCGGAGCGGATCGTTTCCGGGAGCCTTTCCCCCGCAATGGGATAAGAGAGCGTTGACGAAGGTCCCCGACCAATTCCCGGGTGCGGGATGGATCACCATGCCGGCCGGCTTGTTGATCGCCAAGAGATGTTCATCCTCATAGAGAATTTCTAGAGGAATCGGCTCAGGGGTCAAAGAGGGGCCGGGAACCGCTTGGAAGCAAATTTCGATTTCATCCCCTTCTTCGGGGACGATCCGCTTCAATACCCGTTCCCCGTTCAGGAGAACGCAACCTTGTTCGATGAGGTTTTGGAAATAGGTGCGGGAATATTCGGGGAACCTTTCTGCCAGGAGCTTGTCGATCCGCATCCCTTCTTCTGCGGGGCCGGTGAAAATCAGGTTGGATTCTTCTTCCATAAGGCTGGAATTTTACCTCATGAAAGGATTGGCCTCAAGACTTATAGAAAATTCTTTTCTACCCCCCTTTTTCCATATCTTCCCGCTCTTTTTTTAGTTCTTCGATGTATTTTTTTGAGGCTTTTTCTATCTCTCTCGATACGCTCTGAACCAAAATGTTCATGAATTTTTTCCGCTCTTCCGGGGTGAATGTCGCCATAAATGCGGTCATCCCTTGGCCGCTGCCAGTTCCCATAGGAGCGGGGGCTTTCTCTGACTTTGATTTATCCGGTTCAGCAGGGTGAGAGGGGTGTTTTCCCCCAGTGGGCGGAACGCTTGGCATAGTAACCCCTTTTCCTTTATTCTACTCGAGTTCGGGAGTTTTCACAAAATGCCATTCGTTTTAAGAAAAAGCGCCCTCGATCCGGCTCTATTCGAAATTGCCGATGGAGAGGAGGTCGTTCAGGAAATTCCCATTGGCTTCCGGGTTTTCAAAATCCCTCGCATTTTCCCATCCGTCCAAGCGATTCTGCGGTGGGTCGAGGAGGAGGAAAAAAGACTCGTCAAGCGGGCGGCGTACCGCCTTTTAGGCTTAAAAAACCAATCCGAGGCAGAACTTAGGAGAAAACTTTCCCGGCGAGGGTTTTCTTTGGCAGTGATCATTGATTTGATTGAAGAGTTGAGACGGCTGGGGTTTATCTCCGATGGATCTTTGGAGAGCGCGTTGATTGAAAAGGAGCTCAAGCGTGGCCATGGCCCCAGGTATATCGAGATGAAGCTTCGCTCCTTGGGACTGGGTAGCCATCAAGTGCGAAATGTCGTCACTGAAGAGATGCAGCGCGAGGCCATCCGAAAGCTGATTCCCAAACTCAAGAACCCGGCCGCCTCTCTGCATCGGCGCGGGTTTGATCCCGAAATCATTTTCTCCGAGTTGAAAAATTTTCTTTCTAAGAGATAAAGTCGGGATCTTGGAGGTTCCCGATGCTGCGAAGCGGATGTTATTTACGTGTGGGGATCATTGGGATCAACTATAAGACATCCGATTTGGCATTCCGCGAAGAGTTTTCCCGGGTTGCAGAGAAGCTCTCCGGAGAGCGGGCCCTGTTTTTCAAGCACCCGACGGTTCTTCTTTCGACTTGCAACCGGACGGAAATTTATTTCAGCGCCGAAGATTTGGCCGAAGCGCATAGCGATCTTCTTTCGTTTCTCCGATCGCACCTCTTTGAGCCGTTCGAGCACCGCCTCTATGCCTACTTCGGCATCGATTGCTTCTGCCATCTTTCCCGCGTGGCATCGGGGCTCGACAGCGCGATCCTTGCTGAGACGGAAATTGCAGCCCAAGTAAAGCAGGCCTACTCCAACGCCTCCAACGCGACGCCCCTTCCTTCCTGCATCCATTATATTTTCCAAAAATCGCTTAGGGTGGCGAAGTTCGCCCGCAATTCTTTTTCTCTCAGAAAAGGAGGTTCGACGCTCTATGGGACGCTTTGGCAAGAAGCGATGAGACATTTTCCCGATTTAAAAAAGGCGAAGATCCTTTTGGTCGGATATTCGGAGGTCAACCGAGGCTTCGCCTCGTTTCTTCTCCATCGGGGGATCGTTGGGTTTTCGTTAACGACGAGGCGGCCAGCTCTGGCAAACATGGAAGGGGCCGTCATCAGAGGGCGCGATCTTCTTGAGCGCTGGACCGAGTTCGACTTGATTGTTTGCGCGGCGAAATCGGAAGAATATTTGATCCGGGGCGAGGGGGCGGGCCATCATCTGATTTTCGATTTGAGCGTCCCTCGCACGGCCGATCCAAAAATCCAGGGAGCGACTCTATGGAATATTGAAGAGATCGACCGGTTCGTCGAAAAGAACCGCCGTCTTGCCGAAGAGGGCATCGAGCGCGGGGAAGCTTTCGTTCAAGAGTATGCGCATCGCCTTGCGAAGATTTACCTCTCAAAGCTCGAACAAAGAAACTTCCAATTGGCCGCGTATTGACGGCGAACTATCAGGGGATTAAAATGAGAATCCTGTAATGCGGGCGGAACTTATGACATTTCCTGCGATCGGTTTAGCTTCGGACATCGGCGGCAACCTTCCCGGCTCTCGGCAAGGCCCTCTTTTTCTCAAAGAATATCTTCCTCATCTCGAGTGGCTTGGCTTGATTGAGCCAGGAGCTTTGATTGAAGATAAACTAGGGGCCATTGCAAAAAGCAATGAACAATTAGCCATGCTATCGAGGGAATTGGCTGCCCAGGGGCGCTTCTTTTTTTCCTTCGGCGGCGATCATTCGAGCGCCATTGGAATGTGGTCAGGGGTGGCCCACGCTTTGCGAAAGCAGGGAGATTTGGGACTTCTTTGGATTGACGCTCACATGGATTCCCATACGTTTGAGACGACCGAAACGGGAAATATCCATGGCATGCCCCTTGCGGCTTTGATGGGTTACGGAGAAAAGAAATTGACCCAGATTTCCGATCTATTGCCTAAATGCAAGCCGGAACATGTCGCGCTTGTCGGGATTCGAAATTATGAAAAAGGCGAGGCGGAGCTCATCGAGAAACTCAAAGTCAAGACTTACTTCATGGAGGAGGTCAAAGAGCGGGGGATCAAAGAGGTCATGCGCGAGGCCTTGGAAGTAGTTTCTTACAATACGGCAGGATATGGCATTAGCTTCGATCTCGATAGCATCGATCCAGAGTATATCAAGGCTGTAGGGACTCCGGTTGCGGGAGGGATCCATCCCGATGAAATGCTCTCCTTTTTTTCAACGCTGAAAAAAAATCCTCCTTTGGCTTTTGAGTTTGTGGAATACAATCCATCCCTTGACCCCAAACTCGAGACAGCGAAATTTATCCAATCCGCCCTAGAAACTCTTCGAAAGGCGTTCACCCCTCTCAAAAGTCGGCGTGGCCGGGGAAGCGGGGGAAGGGGATGACGTCTCGGATATTTTCCATGCCGGTGACGAAAAGGACCAGCCGCTCGAAGCCGAGGCCAAAACCCGCATGAGGGACCGTTCCATATTCGCGCAGTTCTAGATACCACCAATAATCATCTCGTTTGAAGCCGAAATCGGCGATCTTCTTCTCTAAGACATCGAGCCGCTCTTCGCGCTGGGAACCGCCGATGATTTCCCCGATTTTTGGCACGAGGATATCCATGGCCGCAACCGTCTTTCCATCCGGGTTGGAGCGCATGTAAAAAGCTTTGATCTCTGCGGGATAGTCGGAGATGATGACGGGCTTTTTGCAATATTCTTCAGCGAGATACCGTTCGTGTTCCGACTGGAGGTCGGCGCCCCATTCGACTGGGAATTCAAATTGCTTCGGCGCTTTTTTCAAAATCTCGATCGCTTGCGTGTAGGGAATGTGCCCAAACGAGGAACTCGCCACCGATTTAAGCCGCTCGAGAAGTCCGTTTTCGATGAATTTATCGAAGAACTGGAGATCCTCGGAGCAATGCTCCAGGACATAAGAGACAGCGAATTTCAAATAACTTTCAGCGCATTCCATATCGGATTGGAGGTCGGCGAAGGCCATCTCCGGCTCGATCATCCAGAATTCGGCAAGGTGGCGGGATGTATTCGAATTTTCTGCCCGGAAAGTCGGCCCGAAGGTGTAAACGTCGGAGAGGGCGGTCGCCAAGATTTCTCCTTCGAGCTGCCCTGAGACGGTCAGATAAGTGGGCTTGCCGAAGAAATCCTTGGAAGGGTCGTCCTGT
>CAYTXY010000067.1:0-8084 GCA_964441355.1 uncultured bacterium | reverse complement strand
TCAGCTATCAGACCCATCGCCTGGGACAAGGCCGGGAAGCGGTCCGCGAAGAGCTGAAAGGCAAACCCAAGCTCGCCGAAGAAATCGAAAAAGCGATCCATGCCAAGATCGCATCGGGCGCTCCGCTACCCAAGAAGGCCGCAGGAGAAGCATTGGCTCCGGCTTAAAGAAGCAAAAAATTCTTGGAAGGGGGCTGTCCAAAGGCCCAGCTTTTCCAATGAATTCCTGAACGAGGCGATTTCTTGTTCGAAGAGAGAGATCGCCTTTTCTTTTCCAAGAAGAGTTGCGATATTCACCCCGGTTGCCTCGTCTTGGGCCAAGTCATCCAAGTCATCGGCGATTTGAAACGCCATGCCCAGATGAAAAGCGCACATGCGGAGATTTTCGAGTAGCTTTGGACTTCCCCCGCCGAAGAGCCAGCCGAAAGTAAAAGAAATTTCGAATAAAGTGGCCGTCTTTTGCACGATCACCTTCTGGATCGTCTCCCAAGTCGAATCGGGAGGAAAAAGGTCGAGGAACTGCCCGTTTGTCGCCCCCTGCATCCCCGCGCATCGCGTCGCCGCAGCTAAGGACAAAAGAGACGCTTCGCTTGCTTGGCCCCCGAACCGCGCGTCTCCTTTCATCAGCTCTCCATTCAGGTGGATCGCCCCGTAGCCCTCCGCGATCAGAGTATAGCTCGCTAAAATCGCCGTCGCCTCTCCAAAAGCTTTGTGCAACGATGGGCGGTTCCTCCGAAAATCGTCATTATCCATGCAGGGAAGATCATCGGCAATCAAAGAGGCCGTATGAAAGAACTCTACCCCTAAAGCCGCGGCAGAGACGTCCAAGCCATTGCCGAGAGAGTCCGCCGTCATCATGACGATCAAGGGCCTTAACCGTTTTCCCCCAGAGCACAGCGCATACTCGCAGGCATCGCGCAAACTACTTTTTTCTCCAAACCGATGAACGGCGGATGAGAGCTCCTTTTCGAATTTTTGGCGATATCCCTCAAGTAGCACGCGCTTTCTCCGCAAGATCGAGAAGCGGCTGAGAAGTAGGCTCCAATTGAATCGACTTTTGCCCCGAGATCCTGCTCCGAGGAGGGATGGTGCCCCCAAAATTCAAAAGAGGGTATGAAATGCTCTCCCTGCCGATCAGCGTTCCGGGATTCAGGACGCAGTTGCAGCCAATCTGCACCCGATCGCCTACAATCGCGCCGAATTTTTTTAATCCTGTCCGGACCCGCTTCTTATCTAGAAAGACGGCCACTTCAGTCCGGTCGAGCCGTAAGTTCGCGCACTTGACTCCCGCTCCCAAGTTCACTCCTTTTCCCAGGATCGAATCCCCAACATAGGAGAAATGGGCCGCCGCCGCCTCATCGAGGAGAATCGAGTGCTTGATTTCAGCGCCATGCCCTACAGTTGCATGGTCTCCGCAAATCACTCCACCATGCAAGTAGGCTCCATGCCGCAGGATGCATCCCTTGCCGATGATGCAGGGGCCTGCGATGTACACCCCGGGTTCGATCACGGTTCCCTGCCCGATCGCAATGAGCTCGGGACGATCCAAATGCACACCGACTCCGACTTTGATCTCCATCCGGAAAGCCTGATCTCTCAAATAATCATTGAGAGTAAGAAGGGGACCCCATATCGGCTCCCCCGCTTTCCAAAGATCGGAATGAGCAAAGCGCCCCAATGAAAAATATTCTTCGATTCCCGCCATGGGTGATATTATACTCTATAGCCCATCTTCTTATGTTAACAAAATTAGACCATCGCGAGCTGATCTTGTTTTCTAAGAAGCCGGAGGTGCTCCATCCCTTCGGTCGAAGTGGGGTACTGCCCCGTGACGCAGGCTAAGCAGAGATCCTTCAGCCCAATCGCCTCTTTCAGAACTTCCACGTCGTTATAAATCACGACGTCGGCGCCGATTTCTTCAGCGATCTCTTTCAGAGATTTTGCAGGAGCGATGAGCTGGCTTTTGCAGGGAAAATCGATTCCATAAATGCAAGGGTAAAGCACGGGTGGGAAGGTCGAAGCGAAAAAGATTTTCTTGGCTCCGGCGTTTCTCGCAAGGGCGATCGTCCGCTTGGAAACAGTGCCGCGGATGATGCTGTCGTCAACCAACAGGACGCTCTTCTCTTCGAAGACCGAGCGGACAGGAGCCAGTTTTTGGAAAGAGGCCGTTTTTCTCTTTTCGACCCCGGCGAAATGAACGTCCTTCCCGCGCTCTGATGGCGGGCGAATCCTTCAGCAAGAGGAATTTTGAGGTGCTGCGAAAGGCTGATGCCGGCCGGGTTGCCTGCATCGGGAATGGGGACGACGACATCGATCGGAGGGAGATTCTGCTCACGGATTTTTTCGGCAAGAAGCTTTCCGAGTTGAAAGCGGATCGCATAGATTTCCTTCTCCTCCATCACGCTCGGCGTCTTGGCAAAGTAGTTGAATTCGAAAGCGCAGTGGCTGTGCTTTTGCGAGGTCAAAGCCCTCCGATGAACATCGCCGGCTGGGTCGACCCATGGACCTCTCCCGGCACAACGCCCTGAATCCTCTTGCAGCCGATATTGGTGAGCGCAAGAGTTTCGGAGGCAATGGCCGTAAGATGCTCGCCCTTGCCGAAAAGCATTGGCCGGATCCCTTTAGGATCGCGAAAAGCGAATAACCCAAAATCCTTACGAAGTGAAACGAACTGTAGGACGGCAAGAAATTTTGATCAACAAAATTTTTAGCCTTCCACAAACCTCTTGGATCTATTCTATATAAAGAAAGAGAGATACTCTTCTTCTTAGGCTGTGGAAATGTTTAAACCCAAGCGTAGAATAGAGGGAAAATTCTTGTTCACAACTTGGGAGTTCCTTGTTCAAAAGACCGAGGTTTTGCACAAGACCCGGCTCGTCGACAGCTTTTGAACAAAGTTATGAACAATCTGCCTGGCAAGCCTTGAGCCATCGATGAAAAAAACAAGCTTCGATTCCACAGACAATCTCCACATGCTGAGCGGAATCTGGAATGCGATCCAGTCCCTTTTCCATCTCTTGCAAGTGTTCCTTTTCTTCAAGGAGGATCGACTGAACCTGAACCTTTGATTGGGACCCTTTTAAGGCAGCTTGATAGATCGGATAAAGTTCTTCAGCGCGAAGCTCGATGGCATACGTTACAAGAAGGTAGACGAGTTCTTTGATTTGAGGCCCCGCGAGTTTAAGGGTTTGAAGATAGCGGGAGGTGCGATGGTTCAGTTTTTTCAAATAATGGATCCCTGCCCAAGATCCCAGAAGATAGTCCTGCCGGTAATCTTCATATTCTTTTTCAATTCGGACTAACTGTTTCTTGAGGTAGAAGGCGTGACGAAATTCTTCAGCGGCGTGTTTGAGCATCTCTTCTTTCACGTGTGTTGGATGTTCACAGGCTGCAATCATCCTAGCGCCGCAGTTCTCTAGATAGGAGAGAGTGTTGATCCAGAGTCCGTGCAACGAGGAGTCTTGGATAATCAGATCGATTAGCTCTCCAATTTCCATTTCAAACGAAACAAACCCTTTTACCATGGCCACTCTTCCAAAGTGACGACTATGCAAGAGTAAATTTTATGCAGCTCTTCCGAGGTGATGCAGTAAGGCGGCAGGATATAAAGAACGTTTCCAAAGGGACGGAGGAGGATCCCATTTTGAATATAAAACTCGAGGAGTCGATTCCGCAATGGATTGAAGTAAGAACTATTCTCTACTTTGTATTCGATGACTAAAATAGTCCCTATCACATTGCATCGAAGAAGTCTGGGATGATTTTCCCATTTCTTCTGAAAGATCTTGTGCTCTCTTTCAATCCTCTCTCTTGCTTCTCTACATGTAGGCTGTAAAAGAAGATCCAAATTTGCATTGGCTGCGGAGCAAGCGATCGGATTCGCTGTGTAGGTATGTCCATGGAGCAGGGCCTGGGAAAGATCCTGGCCCAGAAAAGAGTTGTAAAGAGGCTCCTTAACGATGGTGGCTCCCAAAGGAAGAAACCCACCCGTAATTCCCTTTGAAAGACAGACGATATCAGGGGTCGCTTCGAGGGTGCTGCAAGCGAAAAGAGGGCCTATTCTGCCAAATCCTGTCATCACTTCATCCGCAATCGTGAGGATTCCTTGGGATTGGCAGGCAGCGACCATTTTTGCTAAGATTTCTCTTGAGTGGAGACGCATTCCCCCGCCCCACCCTTGAATCAGAGGCTCAAAAATGAAAGCCGCCACATCGCCCGAATGTAAAGCGGTTTTACATTGGTCCCAGGATTCGATTTCATTTCCAGGCGTTGGGGGAACAATCGAATGAACTTCGAATAGATAGGGCCAAAAGGGACGATTACAGAATGTTTTCCCCCCTGCTGACATAGCGCCGAAGGTATCGCCATGATAACCATTTTCGAACGAGAGTAGTTTTTTTCCAGAGCCTTGCGCTTGGAAGACCATTTTCAATGCCGTTTCAACTGCTGTCGATCCGTTGTCAGAATAAAAGACCCGGGAGTACCCTGTAGGCAGAGCCTTGAGGAGTCTCTCGGCTAAAATAATTGCCTGTGGGTGCGTGAAACCGGCAAAAAGGACATGTTCCAGCTCTTTTGCTTGGGAACTGATTTTTCTCGCGATATAAGGATGGCCATGGCCATGGATATTTACCCACCAGGATGAAATGCCATCCAAATAAGCATCTCCGGATTCTGAGTAAAGATAGGAGCCTTTTCCCTTTATAATCGGAATGGGGGGCGCGGCCGTTTGGGCTTGCGTAAATGGGTGCCAGATGCACGCCTGATCTCTTAAAGTCCAAGAGCTTTTATAAGATGCGGTTTCCACTCTTTTGCAATCCTTTGTACAGTCTTTGGGCCAAGTGTTTTTTGCCATGGTAATCTTCCGAGACAAACAGCATTGGCCTTTTTCAAAAGCATTTCTTCCGTTTCCAAGTCCCCGTTGCCGTTGAAAATGATTCCCAAAAGAGGAATCTTCCTGAGTTTCAAGGATTCGATGGTAAGGGCAAAATGGTTGAGACTTCCGAGGTAATGCCGATGAACCAGGATCCAACGAGCATTCCAATGGATGGCCGCATCGGCCCAAACGTCCTTTTCATTCAAGGGAGTTAATACTCCGCCCGTCCCTTCGATCACGAGAGACCCTGGGATTTCTGGAGGGATCAGATTTTTTGCCGCGATCCGCATCCCCTCTCTTTTTGCCGCCAAATGGGGAGAACAGGGGGCGTGGAGTTGAAAACTGGAAGGATAGCAGCGCCCTTCAGTAGAGAGGCGGTCTTGCACCCAAACTGCATCGCTCGGCAGTCCGCATTGGACCGGCTTCCAGTAAGCGCCATCTAAGCTCTCCGTTAAGATGGCGGTGTTGGCTGTCTTGCCAACTCCAGTGTGTATTCCGGCAACCACAATGCGATTCATTGTAAAGTCTCAACTAGAAGATCAATCTCCGCCTCTCGATTGAAACTATGCAAAACGACTCTCAGAGACTCTTTTCCTCTAGAAGCGGTGGGCGGAAGAATAGCTCGAACATCAAGACCTTTTTCTTTTAGTCTTTTTGAAAGGCTCCTTACTTTTTCGATGCCGGCAATGTAGAGGGGTTGAATCGGGCTTTGCCCGTTTTGGGCTCCTGTCCTTTCCCTGAAATAGGCCGTCAATCGATGCAACTTCTCTTGGTGGGTTTTTGCCTCTTTTGGCAGTTTCGCATAGGACGACTCGATCCGGGCAAGCGCGGCCATGGGTAACGTCGTCGTATAGATCAAAGGCCTCGAAAAATTGAGAAGATACTCTTTGAGGAGAGCATTTCCAAGGACGCAGGCTCCATGAGCGCCGAGCGCTTTACTAAAGGTGTGCACGCGGGCAAACACATCCGCCTCCAATCCAAGCTCAAAGACCAAGCCCTCGCCTTTCGGACCGCGAATCCCTGTCGCATGAGCTTCGTCGACGATGAGGCCCGCTCCGTATCGACTGCAAAGAGAGACTATTTCTTGAAGAGGCGCGCTACCGCCGCTGAGCGAATAGATCGATTCGATGAGCACAAAAAAAGGGGGAGATCCTCTTTTTAGTCTTTTTTCCAAGGAATCAAGGTCGTTATGTCGGAAGGGGAGGCTCTTTGCTTTAGAGAGGCGCATTCCATCAACCAGGGAGGCATGGATTTCGATGTCATAGAAAAAAGTGACCTCTTCTGTTCCCAAAGCGGAAATGAGGCCCAGGTTGGCGCTATAGCCGCTGTTGTAAATCAAGCAGCTTTCCGCTCGATGAAACTTTCGGATTCTCTCTTCCAGTTTTTCATAAAACGGGTGATTGCCCGTGAGGAGTCGAGACCCGGTTGCACCGCCTGTTTGGCTGCCCGTTTCGCTCTCTTTCGCAAACCCGAAATAATCATTGGAGGTAAGATCGATGAGGCCGCAGGGTTGCTGCAAGGCTCGAAGAAGTCCTTGATCTTTTCGCTTTTGAAGGCGTGTCTCTAAGAAATCGATCATCCAAAACTCTTTCGTTTTGTTAGGCCAAAAAGGCGAAACATTTTTTCATCTTCGTCAAAGTCTGGATTTGGGCGTGTCAGCAATTTTTCTCCGGAATGAATTGAATTTGCCCCAGAGAGAAAGCAAAGAGCTTGCTCCTCCCAAGAGCGCTCAAGCCTGCCTGCGGAGAGGCGAACCATCGCTTTTGGCATGGTGATCCGAGCTGTTGCAATCATGCGGATCATGTCCCAAATGGGGAGAAATGTCCTCTTTTCCAAGGGAGTCCCCTCAACGGGAATCAAGAGATTGATCGGAACCGATTCTGGGTGGGGATCTCGACTGGCTAGCATGTGGATGAGGCCAACTCGATCCTCCACACTCTCTCCCATTCCAATGATTCCCCCGCAGCAGACGCTGATGCCGGCCTCTTCTACAAGCGCCAAGGTCCGAAGACGGTCAACGTAGCTCCTTGTCGTTGTAATGGAGGGATAAAATTCTGGGGAGGTGTCGAGATTATGGTTGTAAGCATAGAGCCCAGCTTCTTTTAGACGCTTTGCCTGATGAGCGGTGAGCATCCCCAATGTACAGCAAACTTCCACGCCCATATTGGTAATCTTTCGGACCGCGCCGAGAACGATGTCAAACTGCGCGCTATCCCTAACGGAGCGCCAAGCCGCTCCCAAACAGACTCTAGTTGCCCCCTTTTCGATCGCCTTTTTAGCCATGTCTAGGATTTCTTTTTCCTCCATCAGAGGAGTTGGTTTTACATTCGTTTGATAACGGGCAGACTGTGGGCAATACTTACAGTCTTCGGGACATCCCCCAGTTTTAATCGAAATTAAAGAACAGACTTGCACCTGATTTGGGAGATGATATGTCCTGTGAACCGCAGATGCGCGGGCAATGAGATCAAAAAGCGGGCTGTCATGAATCTCCCGAATTTCCTCTCTCGTCCAATTCGATCTACAATCCATGGAATTCTCCAAATTTGGATCCAAGGATAGAGGCCCATTTCTCTCGCTTTCAAGCTCAAAAAGCTGCTCAAAACCTAAAAACCAGTTTATAAAAACGGGGATTCTGGGGTATATTCGGTTCTCGAACTCGCAGAGGGCGGCCAATAAATACTAAATTTTAGGTTGATGTTTATGTTAGAGGGGCTTTGCGGAAACAAAAATGTGCAAAAAGTGTTGCTGTTTCTGTTTGTAAACAGCAAGTGCTATGGAGCTCAGCTTCAGAGGCTTCTTAGAACGCCTCTGACAACTCTCCAAAATGCATTAGCGCGTCTCGAAAAAGGGAAAGTCATCTTAAGCTACACGGAGGGAAAAACGAAGCTCTATCAACTGAACCCCTCCTATCCTTTGATTACCGAGCTGGAGCAACTTTTAAAAAAGACCTATACCCTTCTCTCTCCTCAAGATAAAAAGCTCTATTCGCTTGTTCAGCAAGATACTTTTGAGAAACGAATCCAGGATCCTCAGCTACTCGGCTTTTGGGAGCGGCTAAAGACGGTCAAAGAGGTTTCCCTCCATGCCCGAACGCGATCCAAAGACGGGTCGGGGTGGAATGGAAGCGGCAACGGAAATGTTCTGGTGGCGCAGGAGAGCCCCGCTATTTTGACTTTGCATGAGCGGGGTTCTTGGCAGGTGCAAAAGAC
>CAYTXY010000066.1:6064-8120 GCA_964441355.1 uncultured bacterium | reverse complement strand
TAGGGGTTCGAGTCCCTTTCGGTGCGTATTATCATCCTATTTCGTCCGCTCTTCAAACAAAGCAGAAATTTTTTCATTCAGCGCTAGCGGCGCATCGATCTCTTGCAGCAAAGAAAACTGTCTTGCGAATGCGAGGCGGTGCAGGATTTGCCATTCAGCAGGTGTTAACCCGATGGCGAAAGGAGACGCGTGGGCGGCGCATACACTTTCACCTTGAGCCAAGAAGCTCGCCTCCCGGTCGCAGCAGGCGCAGCTATTTTGGAGAGCGAGGAGCCCTTCATGGAGGAGGAGCTTCACCCGGAAGCTGGCCGCTAAACTCTCGGGACGCTCAAAGACAACGATTTTCTTGAAATAGCTGCAAAGAAGGCTGTAGAGCCCCGGCGAGGATTTTTCCGGCAGTTGAGTGCGGAGCAGGTCTTTAGCCATCGACCCCGCTGCTGTCAGAGCCCCGTAAGATTGCCGCAAGTCCAGAAGGCTATCGATGAGGGAGGCCTCCGTCAAAGCCACCATTTCGCTTTGTTTTTTTCGATAAACCCATTCTGCGATGCAGAAAGGGGAAAAAAGCGCTTGCGTTGGTTTTTTTGCCATCAAGGTGATGAGACCGGCATCGCCTGTGAACACTTTGAATACGCGCCCTTTCCCCAAAAATGGAATGGCTTGCAGCAGAATGCCTTGGCTCTTTATTTGCATGAAAGCAAGATAACATACTGATGAGATTAGAGGGGTGTGGCATGTCTTTTTTTTTGGTTGTTATTTTTGAAAGTTGCGTGGTATAAAGCTTGGCCTTTCAGAACCTCGCTAATGCGGCATACTACAATCGTTTGAAAACAGGTTTAGTCGTAGGCGCTGGCTTAGCGGTCAGCGCCGGCATAGGTACGGCCGGAGCCGTTTGCCTTCCTGTCATAGCAGGGGTCGGCTACTATTATTTTGCCGGCTAACGTATCCTTGCTGATTTAGCTTTGTCGAAGGCCTCTTTACAGAGGCCTTTTTCTTTCAGGCTGTCAATATGATTTGCCGAGCTTTTCCCTTTCTAGGAAAAGATGCCCTTTGTTCGGGGTATGAGCAAAATTGATATCTCCCAGCATCAAGTAAACTTTCTTCTTTTCTTTTTACCTTCGTGTGGTACAATTTCCGCACATTTTTTCAATTTCCGCACACTTTAAGGGGAGAAGTCATGCCAGCATCGACGCAAAAAGCAGATACAAAATTTACTTTATCTCTAGATAGCTATGCAAAAAGGGCGCAGCTAGCTACTCTCATCCAAGACGACATCGCAAAGGCGGAACGGGGCGAAACAGTCGACTTGAATCAGACTGCCGCAAAGCTCGATACCCTCAAGGAAGCGTTAAAACTAGACAGCATCGCAATCGGTAAAGCAAAGCTCACTCGTAAACTTGAGTTCGCGCATCAAGCCCACAAAGAAGATTTGTATGGGTTGACCGATAGAATCAACGCTCTTTCTTCAAAAGCAAATAGCGTGCCTGTATGGGCAACACCGGTTTTTTATAAAGCCCTCATTGCTGGAACGATAGCAGTAACGACCTTGGCTATTGCTTACAAATATGGCTATAAAGGGTCTGGCGTCACGCCAACGCCAACTCCGAAACCCGCGCCAAAGTCTCCGGAACCGACACCAGTGCCAACCCCAAAATCTCCTGCGCCAACACCAACCCCTACACCTGAACCAGCGCCAAAGTCTCAGACGCCAACTCCAACTCCTGCACCAACATCGCCACCGCCGGCACCAACTCCGACGCCAACGCAGCAAACACTAGAACTGTTGGTAGGGTCTCAAGTTAGCCAAGAGGGTTTCTGTTGGAATAATAATGCCAGCCTTCCAGGCTTCATGGGGCCGCTCAATGACCTACTCGCAGAAGGCCAACAGCCGTCGGCAAATCCAGGATCTCCGACCGCGACATCGACGGCGAGTACCGCTCCAACGAAAACCACAGGTCAACAGCCCGCAAATACTGGTTCTACGGCCTCGACATCGACGGCGAGTACCGCTCCAACGAAAACCACAGGTCAACCAGCCGCACAGACAGGTTCTACGGCC
>CAYTXY010000066.1:0-5964 GCA_964441355.1 uncultured bacterium | reverse complement strand
TACCGCTCCAACGAAAACCACAGGTCAACCAGCCGCACAGACAGGTTCTACGGCCTCGACATCGACGGCGAATACCGCTCCAACGAAAACCACAGGTCAACCAACCGCAAAGACAGGTTCTACGACCTCGACATCGACGGCGAATACCGCTCCAATGAAAACCACAGGTAAGTCTGAGCCACTATTTCCTGTGGCAGAAGATGCGATGGAAGAAGATGTGGCAAGCTTGGGTGCAGCGATCCTAAAGCGTGTCGATTTCAATTCATCCAAGATAGACCTGAATCCCATTTTTAAAGACGTTTCTGAAAAATTAAACAACACCAAAACTGACCTTCTTTTGAAACAAGCGTGGGACCTATTCGATCGATGTGTGAATCTGATTCCAAGTACCGTGAAGAATTTGAACATCTCATCTTTAAATAAGGCGTATGTTGCGCACAAGATACGGGTCGACCATTGCGCGCCAATGGCTTGGAATGCGGTGCGAGATCCGTTCAACAAGTACGCTGGCTTGGCAATTCCTAAAGATAGCTTTGCATACGTTGTAGGGTTGCACGGCAATATTACACTTGCCCAGAATGGAACCATTAATCCTGTCGGCTCAAAAATTTCCAAGCAAATCATCGAGGCATCTCAAAAATCTGACCAAGTGAAGGCAGATTGGGTAGTAGATGGAATCAACTTTCTAGAGGCGCCTGTCGATCAGTTTGGCAATTATGTCAGAACTCAAGGGGAGTTTGCTGCGGATTGGATTAGCACTTTTCTCTGTGCGCAAGGCTCAAACGATACGTGCTCCATTCACCAAACGGGCATAGCCTTAAGTCAGCTCGGGGGCCAATTTATTAATCAGTATCCCACATCTTCTCCCGCCCTTGCCGGATTGGGTCTTGCTGTGAAGCGAAGCGTAGGATATCCTGCGCTCGGATGGAGTGCGCCGCATCTGATGGCGGGCGCACATAAGGGGGTAATCGCTGGCTATAACATGATTCCGGATGGAACAGGCACAGCGGTGGTTAATTATGTAAATCATGGAGCCGACGCTGCTATAGCGCATCCCTGGATCGCCATCGAAAGTGTGTTGGCATTTGGATTGGCGGGATGGCATACCTACAACGCATTACTCAACGCGGGCATCCTGGGAGTGCAGTTCAACTCTGCTCGTGCAGCGCTGGCTGCGGGAGTTGCCGCGGGAACCGTTGCTGCCGCGGGAGTCGGCGCACTAACCAATGCGGCTGTCAGCAGCTACCAAAGCGACGAAGGTTATATCGGCAGTTCCGTGACTATTATCAAAAATGGCGGGATCGGATTTGGCGGATTTATCCGGGATCTTGCTGCTCCCACCAATACGACCCCTATCAATGGTACATATGACAAAAATTGGAATTGGCACACGGACCAATTCGGAAAATCCCTGGGCCGCGCTATCGGCAACAACACCATAGGAAACGTTGTGGAGGAAAATCCGAGAACTACCTTAGCAACGGCAGGCGGTACGGTCGGTTTGATTGGACGCGTTGGCTACCTATGGCATAAAGCGAGAGCGGCCTTTGTATCGGTGGCTCCTAAGTTAACGAACAGTGGTAAAAATGAGAAACCTGCGAGCCTCCTTCTTAGAACAAACCTATACCGCGAACAGTGGAAACTAGGTTTACTCACTCTCGGTGGCATAGGGTATACTGTCGGCGCAGGCGTTGCCGGAGCCATTTGCCTTCCTGCCATAGGAGCGGTCGGCTACTATTATTTTGCCGGATAACTTTCCCTTCCGGATTGTTCTCGCATCGAAGGCCTCTCCCTGGAGAGGCCTTTTTCTTTCGGCGGTCCATGGATTTGCCGAGCCTTTCCCGTTCCAGGAGGGCTAGCTCAACGCTGTGGATTTGCCTCTGCTCTACTACCTCCCATGAAAAACTCTTGGCATGCGGGTTAAGACCTGTTAATATTCAATTCCTAAAGAAAGGGTCCCCAAAAATGCAGCATTTTTGGGGCATGAAGGATGTGTATGGGCAAATCGGACAAATTCGCAAACGAAGGCTATACCATTTATGTGGTAGGCAAACACTTCCAAGTGACGGAGGCGATCCGGAATTATGTCTGGGAAAAGCTCGCGCGGATCGAAAAGATCGCCGACCACATCATCGACATCACCGTCACCCTCGACACCCAAAAGCTCGAGCATAGCTGCTCGATCTTGATGAATTTCATCCATTTCCACATTAAAGTCGGGGCAAGCACCGATAATATCTATTCCGCCATCGACAAGGCGGCCGACCGGACCGTCAAATTGGTCCGCCGTTATAAGACCAAGCTCCAATCCCATCGGGCCAAAGACGTCGCAACCGTCGATATCCATGTCAATGTGATCAAGCCTCTCCAAGACGACCTCAAAGAGATCAACGACGAAATCACGGCTGAAAATGCCAGGGAAAACCAAGAAAGGCTCAAGATCATGCATGAGGTCGTCGCCAAAGAGACGATGCCCCTCAAGACCTTGACCCAAGACGAGGCAGTGATGAAGATGGAAATCTCTGACGAACCCTTCCTCATCTACCGCTCGGAAGAAGACCAAAAGCTGAAGGTGATCTACCGGCGCGAAGACCGCAACTACGGCCTGGTGCAGATCCAATAAGAATCGAACAGCTCTACGATCCGATCCGCCGCAAATCCATCCCCGCGACTCCCGAAGAAAAAATCCGGCAGCGCGTGATCCGAAAAATGATCGATGAACTCGGCTATCCCAAAGGACTTATCGCCGTGGAAAAAGACATATCTTCCTTAGCTAGCCCCCGTTTGAACCGCCGGATAGATATCCTTTGCTTGAGGCCGGGCGCTGATGGATTGAAGCCCCTCCTTCTCATCGAATGCAAGGCGGGAAAGTTAACGCCCGAGGCTGAAAAGCAGGCGCTCGGCTACAATGATGCGATCGGGGGGGCCCCCTTTGTCGCATTGGCCGGCTTGGATGAGATCAAAACCTTTTGGCGGGAGCTGGACCGAATCGCCTCGGTCCCCTTTTTGCCTCGGTTCGATGAGCTTGTGGGGGAGTTGTCCCTGTGAGATTATCGGATGATGTGGAGTTTCTTTGCCTCATTGAGGCGGGAAGAGAAGATTGGAAATGGGCGAAAAAATGGGTCTCTCTGAAAAAAGAGCGGCGGCTCGTCCTCATCGATTCGCCCCTCCATCCGGTTCCTTACCCCCGAGTGAAATGGAGATCCATCGACAGCCCGCTTCAAATCGAAAAGGAGGCTCGCGAGACGGCCTGGGAAGCGGTGTTTTTGAAGATGGAGGTCATCGGAGGAAAAAAAGAGGAGAGCCGCCTCTTTCGACAAAAGCTCGAAAAAGCCCATCTCGCTGCGAACCTTCTCCTGTCGGACGCCGCCGATGGGGGATGCTTTCTTGCCAAACATGCCTGTTCAAGAAAAAATCGCCCTGTCCGCGATGGGCTGAAGCTCCGCGGCGCATTTTCCGGCATCCCCGCCATCATTGTCGGCGCGGGCCCATCGCTGGAAAAAAATGGGCATTGTCTCCACTCCTTTCAAGATAAGGCCCTCATTTTCGCGGGCGGCAGCGCCCTCAATCGACTTACGGCCGAGCCCCACCTCATAGCTTCGATCGACAAAGAGGCGCCCACTCGGGAATTCAAACAGCACCCTTTTTCAGAGACCCCTTTTTGCTTTCAAAGCCGGATGAATCCCGACAATTTTTCTCTCGTCCATGGAGAAGCGATCCTTTTTCCCGACAGCCATTTTCGGTTTTTAAATGAAGGGGATGGGTTCGACGGAGGATGGACGGTCGGGACTTTTCTTGTGAGCTTAGCCACGCTCATAGGCTGCGATCCCATCATCCTTGTGGGGATGGACTATTGCTACAAGGGAGGGCGGAAGTATGCGGGAGGGCAAGCATGCCAAGCCTCGAATTTAGTCGAGGCGGTTGCCGCGGATGGGAGCAAAGTCTGGACGCAGCCCGATTGGCTGATGGCCAAAGAGTGGTTGGAGGAGTGGGCCAGGAGGCATCCGGAGCGCCGTTTCTTGGATGCGACAGAAGGGGGATTGGGATTTTCCTTGCCCATCGAGCCGACCCTGCTTAGCAAGATTTCCATCGATATGAAAAGGGATTTAAGAGAAATCGTGCATAGAGCGGTCATGGCGCTGCCCCTGGCTCCTCTGATGGATTGGGAAAGCTGGAAGAAGAGTTTAGAGAAGTGCGGCAAAATAGCCGCCGCCGCGCTCTTTGCCGTTGAGGAAGAGTTTGAAGGGGAACAGGCCTACGAGACGCTGCTACTCCCTCTTTGGCGCATATGGAGCCCCGTCATGATCCGCGCGCTCGAATCGGATCCCCACCCAGACAAAGTCAAGATCAACCGTCTTTTGTTCTTTCAACAAGTCATTCAGGAGCATCTCAATGCCATCGAGTAAGCTGTATTATCCGAGCGGCGCCTTGTATGCCGATATCAACGAGACGGCCAGGGCCTATTTTTACGAGGATGGGGGGCCAAAGACTTTTGAGCCAACCCTTGACGGCAAACTGCATGGAGAGGCGGTCCTTTACTGGCCGAACGGAAAGCTGAAGAGGAAATCCAGTTTTCAACATGGGATCCGGCATGGGCTCGACCAGATGTGGACCGATGCTGGACAGCTTGTCGATGAGGGAAGCTATGAAATGGGCAAGCCGAAGGGTACGCACCGCCGCTGGAGCCCAGAAGGGAATTTGATCGAAGAGATCGGATATGTTTGAAAAAAATTACGCGCTTCTCATGGAAAAATTCCCCCAGATTGCCCTCGAGATTCCCGTGGCGGCTCTCGGGGGAAAAAAAGAGACTCTCAAACCTTTTCCTCTAAAAAATGAGGAGGCGCTCTATTTTTACGGAATTGGACAAGGAGAGGCCTACGCCAAAGCCGCAAAATGGCTGCGGGAAAACAACGCTCGCCGGCTCATTTTTCTGGAAGACGATTTGGAAAAGATCGGAAGCTTCCTCCACTCGGAAGAGGCCGGAAAAATTTTAGAAGACAGCCAGGTCGTTTTAGGTAAGCCCTCGAACTTAGAGGATTTGGCTGAAAAGTTTCCCTTCTTTAGCGTCGCATTTGCCGCATTGCCATCGAAGGATGGGGCTCAAAGACTCCAAGAGGAGGTTTTGAAAAAGGCCGCCTTTGCGCACGCGGTCTATGTGGAGCGTCTCCACGGCTTTCAGCCCTTTCAAAATTTCGTCCGCAACCTCCGCCATCTTCCCTCTTCTTTTTACGCGAACAGACTCTTGAACAGTTTCCGCGGAATCCCAGCGATCGTTTGCGGCGCGGGGCCATCTTTGCAAAAGGCCGTCCCGCTTTTACGGACCTTGGAGAATCGGGCGCTCATCATCGCCGGGGGTTCGACCCTTGCGGCGTTGAGCTCACAGGGGATCAATCCCCATTTCGGGATGGCGGTCGATCCGAACCTCGAGGAATACCGGCGCCTCAGGAATAGCTTTGCCTTTGAGGTGCCGCTCCTTTATTCGACGAGAGTTTTCCCGGCGGTCTTCCAGACGGCCAATGGTCCCTTTGGCTACATGAGGAGCGGCATTGGCGGGGTTCCGGAGCTTTGGATGGAAGAAGAGCTCGGCCTTTTCGATCCGCTGATCGGAACAGGTCTTTCAAGCGACGCTCTTTCCGTGACCTCCATCTGCCTTGCCTGGGCCCACTTCCTCGGCTGCAACCCGATTCTTTTGAACGGCGTCGACTTGGCCTATACGGATGGCAAACGGTATGCGGACGGCGTGGCGGAAGAGCGCGTAAATTTGGAAGAAGAGTGCGGGGCGGTAGACAAAATCGTGAAAGCCAAAGATCGGAGCGGCAAACCCATCTATACAGCAGTCCGTTGGCTCATGGAATCCTCGGCGTTTTCCGATTTTGCGGCCTCCCACCCGGAAACGACGTTTTCGAACACAACGGAAGGGGGGATCGGTTTTCAAAAAATCCCATTTCGCCCCTTGGAAGAGGC
>CAYTXY010000065.1:0-8151 GCA_964441355.1 uncultured bacterium | reverse complement strand
AGTGACGAATATCCTCCTCAACATCCAATCGGCCTTTATCGATATCAACGAAGGCGAAAACGGCTTCATCCACATCAGCGACATCCTCGAGAATACGAAAAAATTCGAAGAGATGTTCGAGATGGATTTCGACCTGGACTACGACATCTCGAAGATGAGCCCAAGCCCAAAAGCGAAGGACATTGCGCAGCTTTTGAAAATCGACCAGCCCGTCTTGGTCCAGGTCGTCAAGGAGCCGATCGGGACTAAGGGTGCGCGCCTCACCTCGAATATTTCGATCGCAGGCCGCTATCTCGTCATGCTTCCGAATAACCCGCATAGAGGCGTGTCGCGGAAAATCGAAGACAAAGATGCGAGAGAGAGGCTAAAAAAACTCATCCGTTCCTTTGAAATGCCTCAGGATATGGGCCTCATCTGCCGCACTGCAAGCGCAGGCGCCACGACTGAAATGCTCGTCGAAGAGGCCACCGACCTCCTCCATTCTTGGCAAACGATCGTCGACAAATTTCACAAGTCAAGCGGCCCCACCCTCCTTTACGAAGAATCGGACCTGATCAAGCGGGCGGTCATCCAATGCGTCGACAAGAAATTTGAAAGGCTTCTCATCGACGATTACTCCACGTATCAACGGTGTAAGCAAATCTATCAGAAATATGCATCCGAACATCCGCTCAAGATCGAGTTCTACCGCGACAAGACCCCCATGTTCGAGAGGTTCAACGTCGAAAAGGAAATCGATAGGGCGGTGCGCCGCAAGATTTGGCTGGGGTCGGGCGGTTATCTCTTTTTCGATCGGACCGAAGCGATGCACACGATCGACGTCAACTCGGGCCGAAGTTCGATGAACGTACAAGGAAGCGACGTCGAAGAAACTCTCGTCCGGATCAACTTGGAAGCCGCCGATGAGATCGCAAGGCAATTGAGGATCCGCAACATCGGCGGGCTCATCATCTGCGATTTCATCGACATGCGCTCCCGCAAGAACCAGAAGCGGGTGTTGGAGAGACTGAAAGAATGCATGAAAGACGATTCGGCCAAGTGCACCATTTTGGGCATGAGCGAATTCGGCCTCATCGAAATGACAAGGCAAAGAAGCCGCGAATCCCTCTCGCAAACCATCTATACGGGCTGCCCGTACTGCTCGGGAAGCGGGTTAGTGAAAAGCCACGAGAGCGTTTCGGTCGATATCGAACGGTCTTTGAAAAAGCTGATCCTTTGCCAAAACCAGTATGCCCTAAAGCTGGTGACCCACCCTGAATTGAACCGCTATCTCGATAACGGTGATAAGGATTATTATGTCAAGGTCGCTGGCATCTCGAACGCGCACCTGGAATTCGGGGTCAATGACAACATTCATCTCAACGAATATCTATTTTACTCGACGCTGAATGGACAAAAAATCGACGCATGAAATCCTTTTAGCTGATGCGCTCGAGGACCTGAGGGGAAAAATACCCGGCAAATACTACGCGATCGTCGTAGAGTTCATCGCATGCTATCGCGAAGCGGTCGGAGCCCTCTTCAATGAGGCGATCCCCCATCTTCTCCTTTTCCTCCAGCTTGCCCGGATGCAGTTCGAGGTTCCCTTTTCGTTCGAACCTTACCATAAGAAAATCCGCCACCCGATCGACTACTACCGGTTCTCTCTCGATTTCATCCGGCCCCTTGTCGATCTCGACCGCTCTTCCATTTTGGGGTTAGAACATCTGGAAGAAGCGGCGATTGGGATGCGCAAAGGGGAAAATGCCATCCTTTTGGCGAACCATCAAACCGAACCGGACCCGCAGGCGATTTCGATCCTCTTGGAAAAAACGCACCCTGAAATTGCCGAAAAGATCATTTACGTTGCCGGAGAACGGGTGATCACAGACCCCTTGGCGATCCCTTTTAGCATGGGCTGCGATTTGATCTGCATCTATTCGAAACGGTACATTGACAATCCGCCCGAACTAAAAGCAAAGAAGCAAATGCATAACAAAAACACCATGAAGCAAATGAGCGAGCTGCTCGAAATGGGAGGGCGGATGATCTACGTCGCGCCGAGCGGCGGGCGAGACCGGAGAAATGCGAAAGGCATCGTTGAAGTCGCCCCTTTCGATCCCGCGAGTATCGAAATGTTCTATCTCATGGCAAAAAAAGCGAAACGGCCCACCCGCTTCATCCCATTTGCCCTCTCTACCTACGACCTTCTTCCCCCTCCAGAAACGGTCCAAAGGGAACTCGGCGAAGTCAGGAAGGCGAAAAGGACGCCGATCTCGATTTCCTTCGCCCCCCCGTTCGACATGGAGCATTTCCCAGGATCGGATGTGGAGGATCGAATGGAAAGGCGTGAAAACCGCGCTCGTAAAATATGGGCCATTGTAAATACAATGTATGCAAAGATGGTAAAACGATGAAATGCAGTGAGCGGAGCGAACGAAATGCGATCCTGCCTCAGGATCGCCAATGAACTACAGCTTCCGAAGGAATCCTATGAAATGCAGTGAGCGAGAGCGAACGAAATGCGATCCTGCCTCAGGATCGCCGATGAACTACAGTTTCCGAAGGAATCCTATAAAATACCTCCTTTTTGCAATCGCCTTGAGCGGAACCCTTGGCTTTTCTCATGAGAAAACCAGCTTCGAGGGCGAAATTCCCGACGTCTCAGGGCTGCCGCTCTTGGGCCGCGATTTCGCGGAGAGGAAAACCCTGAAATTGCGCCTTGACAATGGATTGGAACTCCTCTTGATTTCCGATCCGCGCGCTGAGAATTCCGCTGCGGCTGTTTCTGTGGGAGCCGGGTCTTGGAACGATCCCGTTGAATTTCCGGGAATGGCTCATTTCTGCGAACACATGCTATTCATGGGAACCCAAAAATATCCGGATGAAAATGAATTCATGGCGAAAGTCTCAGATCAGGGCGGCAAAACCAATGCGATGACCGCATCGGACCGGACGATCTACATGTTCTCCTCTCACCCCGAAGGCTTTCCCTCTCTTCTCGACCGGTTCGCCCATTTTTTCATCGACCCTCTTTTCAAACCCTCCAATATCTCCCGAGAGATGCACGCGGTCGATCAGGAATTTGCGAAAAATGTGGAGAACGACGGCTGGAGGATGTCGATGATCCTCAAAGAAACGGGCAACCCCGTCCATCCGAATCGGATGTTCAATTGCGGCAATTCCGAAACGCTTTCCCACATCCCTCAAAGCGCTCTCCAAAAATGGCATAAACAGCACTACAGCGCAAACCGGATGCGCGCCATTCTTTTTTCCTCCTTAAAGATGGAAACCCTTAAGGACATGGCTATCGCTTGCTTTGGCCATGTCCCCGAATCCCCCGCTCCTGCCTCTATCGACCCTTCCCTGCCCCTCACTTCCTCCGATCAGCGCGGCCACATCACCTACATCAAGCCCGTGCAAAATAAAAATAGCTTACTTTTGCTCTGGGAGCTTCCCCTTTCCCTCTCCGAGGACCCCACCCAATCGGCAGCCCTGATCGCCTATGCCCTGAACCGGGGACAGAACAAGAACCTCTATGAAAAGTTGAAGGAAGAGGAGCTCATCGACAGCCTTTGAGTAGAAGTCGAAGAGATGGGAGGGCGCCAACATAAGTTTTTTGAAATTTCCCTGGAACTGACTGAAAAAGGGATGAAAATGGTAGACCAGGTCCTGCTCCGGGTTTTCCAATCGATCGCTCTCATTCAGTCGACAGGCGTTCCGAACTATCTTTTTCACGAAAAAAACCAGCTCGCCCAAATCAAGTACCAATACCAAAGCCGCCAAGACGCTTTTGACATGTGTGTGCAGCTCGCGTTGACTCTGCCTGACGAGCCGCTCGAAACTTATCCGAAACAGCAACTCCTTGCCTCAGCCTTCTTACCGAAAATGATCTCGGAAGCGGCCTCTTTTTTGACTCCCGACCGGTGTGCCGTTCTTCTTCTTGGCTCGCCTTCTTTGACCGGGGTTGTTCCCGACCGGATGGAAAAATGGCTAGGCGCCGAATATGCGATCCGCCCCATTCCCGCCGATTGGATGGATGCTTTGGTTAAAGCAACGCCTCATCCTCAAATCCGCCTCCCTGAGCCGAACCCCTTCGCTCCGGCCCAGATGAACCTTGTCTCCGAACCTGCTCCTGGGATAAACCCTCTTCTCATTTCCAAAAATGAAAACGGGATCGCCTATTTCTCCCGCTGCCCTGAGTTCAAAAATCCCGAAGCCGCCATTCGGGTCCATATCCTAGCGCCAGAACTTAAGCCCTCGCCTCGCTCCCAAGTCCTCGCCTCGCTCTTCTCCGCTCATTACACCAACGTCCTCCATCCGGTTTTGGCCGCCGCCGCGGAAGCGAACCTCGCCGCTTCTATTGCAGCGGAAAGATCCCGCATCCACATTAAAATCGACGGATTCAGCGAAAAATCGACCGTTCTCCTTCAAGAAATCATCCAACGCCTCCCGCTCGCTGCGCCGACGCCTGAACAATTCGAAATCCTCGTAGCGGCAGCGGGAAAAGAATACTCCAATGCCCAAAAAGATCTCGCCTTCCGTCAGGCAAAAGATCTCTTGGATTCTTTGATCAACCAAGATAAAGCGACGAAAAAAGAAAAATTAGCGGCCCTCAAAGAGATCCAATATGACGATTTTCTCGCTTTTCAAAAAAACGTCTTTGAGAAGACCTATATCGAAGCGCTTTTCTCCGGCAATCTTACTCTGAAAGAGGCCGAATCGGCTTGGCTCGACGTGATCCATGTCTTGGGAAAAACCCCGTTCCAAAAACGAGAACACCCCCAGACCTTCGTTGCCCAGCTTCCCCACCGGCCCTATTCGATCGCCGAGACCACTGAGGCGCAAGGCAATTCGACCCTCCTTTTAATCGACCAAGGGCCCTTTACTCTTCAAAAGCGGGCTGCCCAGGAAATCCTCTCAAGCGCTTTGAAAGAGGCGTTTTTCCAAGAGCTGAGGACGCGGCAAAAAACCGGTTATTTCGCAACAGCGGAGTGTCAAGAGCTCGAAGAGCGCCTCTATCAAATGTTCATCGTGCAATCGAATTCACACCAGCCGGAAGACCTTCTCTACCGCTATGAGCTGTTCCTCGAAGAGTTCCTCGAGGATTTCTCCCATAAAATTCCGAAAGAAAGATTCGCCACCCTGCAAGAGAGCGCCGCGGCCCAGCTCAAAAATCGGTTCTGCAACCTGAAAGAAAAGAGCGCGCTCTTAGACCTTCTTGCCTTCCAATACCGGGGCGATTTCCAGTTCATCGAAAAGAGGATCTCAGCGATCCGAAACCTCTCCTATGAAGAATTTTCCGAATTCGCATCGGAGTTCCTAGCGCGTAGCAACAAAAAGCGGCTTGCGATCCTCTTCGAGGGCAAGCTCGCATCCCCCTTCGCCTACGAGTCGACAACCCCGGCCAGGTTAACGGAAATTTCCACCTACGCCCCCAAGCCGGAAAAGCTGAACGAAGAGACCGCCTCCGTTTCCGCGGAATGACCTATACTGCTCCCGGTCAAAAACAGTGAATCTGCCGGCGTCAGGCAGAAACCAAGTTTTGAAGTTGTTTGTGTATATCATTCATCGGGGGTTGACCTTTGCATAAACTTAGAAACTGCCCAGGGCGGCCTTGCTGGGTTGGAAGCGCGATGTGACGCAGTCCATCCGCTTTTGAAGCCGCCTCACCGCGACCCAGCCCAATACGGCAGTGAAGGTGCAGAGTACCCAAAAACTGCGCCAAAAGGGGATGTATCCCTCTTGGCCTAAAGCGGCGGCCCTCATCCCTTCCATGACGTAGAGAAAGGGGTTGATGAGATGAGCAATCCCGACGGCAGGAGAGAGGTCATAGGCCGTTTGCCACGAATACAACCATGCGCCAAAGATATTCATTGGGTTGATGACCCGGGTGAGAAGATGGCCGAGGCTGCTTATATTTTTCATCATGCTGCAGAGCCAAAGGGCAAAAAACCCTAAGAACAAATGACTCGCGATGAAGATGAGCGGGAGCTTAAACCAACTGATCTTGCCTAAATCGAATTGCGCGAACAAGATCAGCTTCCCCACAGGAAACATAAGAAGAGCGATGATCGACCAAACGATCGCCCACGAGACCGCTATGTAGACGAAGACGAGCCAGGAGGGGATCGGCAAAGACAAGGTATAGAGGATCGTCCGATCTCCCTCCATATCTGCAAGCATCATACTGACCTTCCCGATCACTTCAAAAAATCCATATCTGCCGATGGCCCCGATCAAAACAAAGGAGCCGTAATCGGCAGGGAGCCCATAGGAAGGAAGAATGTAGGCGAAAACCGAGACGGTCGTGAAGAGCAAAATCCCCGCATCGATGAATTTTCCCCAAAATTCTCCTTTGAAGACGGTGAGATCGCGCCGTATGAGCTGCGCGGCGGTGGATAAGGAGTCGGCATATCGGGCAATCTTCGGTTTAAGCATATTCGGGCACCTGGATCAGTTTGAGAAACACATCTTCAAGGCGATGCATTTGATGGCGAACTTTTAAGTTGGCCGGCGTGTCGAGGGCAATGACAGCTCCGGCGTCGATGATGCATACCCGGTCTGAGAGGGCTTCGGCTTCATCGAGATAATGAGTCGTAAGGAGGATCGAGGCCCCGCCTTCTTTCATCGCTCTGATCCCTTCCCATAACTGATGTCGGACATGTGGATCGAGGCCGACAGTGGGCTCGTCGAGGATGATGAATTCCGGCGAATGGATCAATGTCCGGGCGATCAAGAATCTTTGTTTATATCCCCCCGAGAGAATGGAAGCTTTCGCTTTGGCATATTGGCGCAGGTCGAACTGGTCCATCAAGACATCAATCCGAGCGCGGATTTTTTTCTCTCCCATCCGGTGATACCTTCCGGCAAACGAGAGATTTTCAACGAGCGACAAGGAGAGGTCGAGATTCGGCTTTTGCGGGCAGAAGCCCACATTTTTCCGGTAAGAGACGACATCATGATAAATGGACTCGCCTCGGTAGAGCACATCCCCCTCGCTGCACGGGTGGAGAGCGGCTAAAATGTTGGAGAGGGTCGTCTTGCCTGCGCCGTTGACGCCCAAAAGTCCAAAAACTTCTCCTTCGCGCATCTCGAAGGAAATGCCCTTCAGCGCCTCCTTGACAAAGTTTTTGTCTTGGTAGCGCTTCTTCACCGATCGCAATTGGATCAAACTTTGACTCGTAAAAACTCACTAGGTTAAATGCGCAAAGAAGAATCCCTCTCGGACAAGACCTTAGAAAACTATGAAGAGAGATGAAACCTCGTTCAGAGCAAAACGAAGGTACTCAAACATAAGAAATTAAGTCAATAAAAAAACCCCGAGGAGAAATCCCCGGGGCAAAACTAGATCCTAAAACAAATCAGGATTTATACTTTACTGAATTTGGAGAGGGGCAGACGATTCGACTTGGCGTCGGTCGTGTTTTGCTGTTCTTTTTCCCGCACTTTCTGCGCTCCGTAAACGATTGCGCCGCCAACACCTGCAGCACCAACCAATGCAAGGCCTGTGCCAATGGACCAGCCTTCTTGAGGCGTAGCGCCAGGTTTAACATCATTTAGGTTCGTCTCAAACTGCTTCGAGGCGTCATCCAATTTCTTTTTCTCGGCAGCGGGATCCCCTGATGGATTAGCTGTGAAACTTGTTTTCCCATCTTGAAACTCGCAACCTGCGGCTTTACTGTATACAGTAAGAGCTGCATCTATAGTTTTTTTGGCAGTTAAAGTATCCCAGCCAATGACATTAAGCACTCTGTTTTGGTTTGAATCGAGACCTGATTTCATCCACACTATCTGAGTGCCGAGTTTTCCACAAACCGCAGCGCAACCGTCGGTATCGGCCTTACATGCTGGGTCTTGAACGCAGGATTGTAAAATACTCGTACCATTATTGTTGTTATATGTGTTCACAATCCTATCTAAAAATGCGTTGGAACAATTTACGACAGCAGGTGAAGAAAAAGTCGTATTTGTAATAGGAAGAGTCCCGTTTAAAGTTGGCGAATTGGTTTTAAAAAACTCCATGATTTCGGGTGTGGTGCGTAAAGATACAGCTGACATGACTACCTCGTTGGTTGATGGTTTAAGAGACTAAGGCAAGGACTTTGCCATGCTTGTCTATTTAAGGGCTAGAAAAAAAAAAGATATTTTGAGGACCGAGACCTCAGTTTA